>CALIEI010000233.1 GCA_938022165.1 uncultured Saprospiraceae bacterium
AAAATAAGTGGCGTCCCTGTTTCATCAAAAGCCCCTAATGGCAAACTAAGCATCCCTCCAGTCGCCAGCCCTAGGGTCTTGATAAGTGATCTTCTTGATAATTGCTTTTTCACGTTGGTAATTATGAATTATGAGTTATGAATGATGAATGATGAATGCAAAGCATGAAATAATGATGATTTATGAGTTTATGAATGATGAATGCAAAGTATGCGTGTACTTTTTCTAAAAATAGTGAAAAATTTCTTTACGCAATTAAATTTTATTCGCGATCATGCATAGTATGGAGCCTAGAATGGATGAGCGGTGGTAGCGAGCACGAAGTAAAGCGAACGACGCAACCTTGAGCCTTGCGAAGGGGCAGCCCGTAATAATTATAAATGGTGAATTGGATTAATTATGAATGATGGATTATGATTTAAGAATGCAAATCTGACGTGTGCTTGTACTAGGAAAAAAGAACAAGTAAGCGCTGAGTTTATCATTTAAAAGAGCATTCATAATTCATCACTCATAATTCAATCAAAATCCCGCTATCGCCGAAATTTCAATATTAACGAATTTAGGTAGATTGGCTACTTCGACCAATTCACGAGCTGGAGCTGTGGTTTCGTCAAAGTACTCTGCGTAGACCGCATTGATACGGCTGTACATATTCATATCCGAGACAAAAACAGAACACTTCAAAATATCCTCAAAGGTCAAACCCGCTTCAGTAAGCACGGCCTGCAGATTTTTCATAACCTGATGCGTTTCGGCTTCGATGCTATCGGATACCAATTCACCAGTGGCTGGATTGATGGGGATCTGACCTGATATATATAGCGTGTCGCCATGGCGAATAGATTGATTGTAAGGGCCTACAGGAGCAGGTGCATTTTTGGTATTGATGATCTTTTTCATGTGCTGATGATTTAAAGTTTGTTTACTTTTGCAAACATAATAGAAAGAAGAATAAAGATGGCAGAAAAGAAGAAAGTATTATCGTGTATCCAGCCGACAGGCGATATCCATTATGGAAATTATTTCGGGGCGGTGAAAAACTGGGTAGACTTGCAAGCCAAATATGATTGCACTTATGGTGTGGTGGATTATCACGCTATGACAGCACCATACAATCCAGTGAAGCTAAGGGCTAATACTTGGGAGCTAATCTTTAATTTGCTAGCGATTGGGATTGAAAAAGAAAACTTGTTTATTCAGTCCCTGGTACCTGAACATACAGAACTCTGTTGGATTTTTAATTGCTTTACTTCTTATGGGCAGTTACAAAGGATGACACAATTCAAAGATAAATCTGCTGACACTGGAAAAGGAGAGGATGGTTTTATTTCTGCAGGACTGTTGGATTATCCAGTTTTGCAAGCGGCAGACATCTTGGTGTACCGTGCAGACTTTGTACCCGTAGGAAAAGATCAAGAGCAACATTTGGAGTTGTCTAGAAATATTGCACAACGATTCAATCAGCAAGTCGGAAAAGAATATTTTGTTTTACCAGAAACACTTTTTACAGAAACGCCGAAGATAAGATCGACAGCAGATCCTAAGCGCAAAATGAGTAAGAGTGCAGGGGAGAAGCATTATATATCCATATTTAGTGAGGAAGCTAGAATACGAAAACAAGTAAAATCTGCTGTGACAGATGCAGGAGATACGCCAAAGGGTGAAATGAGTGAGGGGGTGGACAATCTATTTACACTATTGAAAGCAAGTGGCAAGATGGAAGCGCACGCGAGCCTAATGGCGGATCACAATGCCGGCACATTAAAATATGTAGATATGAAAGAGGCAGTTGGAAACGCTTTGGTTGAATTGAGTACCCAGTTTAAAGATGCGAAGGCAGACTTGATGACAGATAAAAAGAATATTAAAAACCAAATAAAATACTCCTCTTCACTTATCAGAAAAAGAGCACAAGAGACACTGCGAGAAGTGAAAGACTTGGCAGGATTGATCAATGTAAAAGCAGGACAATGAAGATAATTTGTATAGGAAGAAATTATGCTGCTCATGCTGCTGAATTAAAAAATGCGGTGCCAAAAAATCCAATGATTTTTATGAAGCCGCCAACAGCACTTTTGTTGAAAGATAAGCCCATGTTTATCCCAGAGTTTACAAAAGATTTGCACTATGAAGCGGAGATTGTATTGAAGATTGCCAAGAATGGGAGGCATGTACAACCAGAATTTGCAAGTGAATACTATAATCAGATTGCCTTTGGGATTGATTTTACGGCAAGAGATGTACAGCAAAGATTGAAAGAAAAAGGACACCCTTGGGAGATCGCAAAAGGATTTGATCATTCTGCTGGTTTGAGTGAGTTCATCAATATGTCTGATCTGGACAATGCGGAGCAAATTAAATTTCGCTTAGATTTGAATGGAGAGACTGTGCAAAATGGAAACACGAAAGACTTAATTTTCGACTTTAACACCTTGATTGTGTACATATCTAAGTTTTTCAAATTGCAGCAAGGAGACATTATTTATACTGGAACACCGTCTGGCGTAGGGCCTGTGAAAATTGGAGATAAACTAGAGGGCTATATTGAGGACAAAAAGATGCTTAGTTGTGATATTAAGTAGCTTTTACTTTGACAATATCTATAAGTATTCCTAATTTCGCACATTATTTTAAACAAACTAATAATTAGTATATGCCATATCTATTTACATCAGAGTCAGTGTCAGAAGGGCACCCTGATAAAGTTGCGGATCAGATTTCTGATGCCTTAGTAGATCACTTTTTGGCTTTTGATAAGTCATCAAAAATTGCTTGTGAAACATTGGTTACTACTGGTCAAGTAGTACTAGCAGGTGAGGTAAAGACAAAGACTTATCTAGACGTTCAACAAATCGCAAGAGACGTTATTGAGAGAATTGGTTATACCAAGTCTGAGTATATGTTCGAAGCAAATTCTTGTGGCGTGTTTTCATCTATCCACGAACAGTCTCCTGATATCAATCAAGGGGTAGAGCGTAAGAAAGCAATAGACCAAGGTGCAGGTGACCAAGGGATGATGTTTGGATATGCTACCAACGAAACAGACAATTACATGCCATTAGCATTGGACTTGTCCCACAAGATTCTTGTAGAGTTGGCAGACATCCGTAAGGCAGGCAAGCAGATGAAGTATCTTAGACCAGATGCTAAGTCGCAAGTGACGATTGAGTATGCGGATAATAATAAGCCAATCAGAATTGATTCTATCGTAGTCTCTACACAGCACGATGACTTTGACGCAGATCGCAAGATGTTGGCAAAGATCAAGAAGGATATGGTCAAGATCGTTATCCCACGTGTGATCAAGAAGTGTAAGGCAAGCGTTAAGAAATTGTTCAACGATAAGATTAAATATCACATCAATCCAACTGGTAAGTTTGTGATCGGTGGTCCTCACGGAGATACGGGCCTTACGGGTCGTAAGATTATTGTAGATACATATGGTGGTAAGGGCGCACACGGTGGAGGTGCATTTTCTGGAAAGGATCCATCTAAGGTGGATAGATCTGCTGCCTATGCTACACGTCATATCGCTAAAAATCTTGTAGCGGCGAAGGTTGCAGATGAGATTTTGGTTCAGGTGTCATACGCCATCGGTGTAGCGAAGCCTACTAATATATATGTGAACACGTATGGTTCTGCAAAGGTAGACATGAGCGATAGTGAAATTGCTAATAAAGTGATGGAGATTTTTGATATGCGTCCTTATGCCATCGAAAAGAGATTGAAACTACGAACTCCGATTTATTCTGAGACGGCTGCTTATGGTCACATGGGTAGAAAGCCAAAGAAGAAGACGGTTACTTTCACAGATGGTGCTGGTAAGAAGAAGCAAATAAAAGTAGAAACTTTCACTTGGGAGAAGTTAGATTTCGTCCCTAAAGTAAAGCGTGCTTTCGGCATTAAGAAGTAAGATAAATTTCAAATAAGATTTAAAAAAGGCCGTCCATTTTTGGGCGGTCTTTTTTTGTTTGGGTTTGTTTTTTGGGTTGGGGCCATCTCATGCCTTCCCGATAAAAAAAATCGGGAGGCGTTGAGACCGCGTCATACGCTGTATGGGATATTTGCCATCGCTTGTAGAGAAAATTCGTGAATTTCCTCTACGGCCAACCCGCCATATCCCATGCCGCTTCTACCGCTTGTCCTGCTCCCTCCGGTCGACTCGCTTTGGTGCGTTCCGCACGTCGCGATTTCGCTTATACTTTGCTTAGTGTTTATATTTTATTGAATTCAGTGCTAGTATCTCCATCCATTTTATTAATTTAAATAGAAATTTCTCAATAGCGGTCACGTTTTGGAATGGTTTCGTGTATTACCATTGACACGAATACAAAACATTAATATTGATGATACTAACCGTAGAAAAATCGAACAAGATGAAATACTTCTTTTATTTATTGATTATATGTGCTAACCTTTTCATCTATACTTCTTGTCAAAAGGAAAATATAGATGAATTTGTTCCGGGTGAAGTAGAACCCATTGAACCAGTAGTAGAAGTGTGTGATCTTGAGTTGTTTTTTGAAACCGACACATTAGGAAATTTTACTGTCGTCGTCTATAATGGCACTCCTCCTTATTCATATTTGTGGTCAACTCAAGATACTACGGCTTCACTTTTTATAGTAGATGGTTCTTCAATTACAGTATCTGTTACGGATGCGAATGGTTGTACTGAGGTTACGGATATAGAAGAATGGGAAAGTATATGTGGTGATTTTTCAATCAATGTAGATCTAGCTTTCCCAGTTTTAAATATAAATACCATTAATGGCACCCCACCATTTCATTATACTTGGTCAACAGGTGAATTTACACCCTTTATAGTACCGGATCAAACAGGTCGATATTTCGTAACGGTGGTAGATGACATTGGCTGTGCCGATACCACTTCTTTTGAATTTGTTGGATCTAACTCTTGTAATCTAGAGGCAGAAATTATGATTGGGACAAATAATACTTTAACTGCTTCGGTAATAGGAGGTGCTCCACCATACAGCTACCAATGGTCAACAGGAGCAGTAATGGATACAACGAGTTTCCCTGAGAGTGGTACTTATTCTGTAACTATAGCAGATTCGAATGGGTGTATTGCTATTGATGTCATTCAGGTAAGTATACAAACTTGTGAAGAGTTAGATTTAGATGTTTGGGTAGTTGATAATGGTTGCCTCGATATTGAAAGTCTATGGATTGGAGTCTCTAATGGTTCAGGTAATTATAGCTATTTGTGGTCATCTAGTGAAATGGCTAATACTATAACAGATCTAGAAGAAGATGTTACTTATAGAGTTAGCGTAACAGACTTAGAATATGGATGTATGGATCAAATTGCCATGACCTATGGGACCGCAGAAGATTGTGATGATTTTGGCCTTATAGTAACAGAAAGCCCTCCAGGTACTCTGCAGTTAGCTACATGTGGTGGAGTGAGCCCACTTTCTTATGTATGGAGTGGGGGGGAGTCATCTCCTCCCTACGTAGGGCTTGAAAGTGGAATGTATATTATTACGGTAACTGATAGTGCAGACTGCTCCATAGCTTTGAGTCATACCGTTGAATTACCTTAAATGAAAATATTGCAATAAATAAAGCGTCAATAAATGCTGAGTCCACACTGGAAAATATCGCCAAAAGAGTCATTTTGTCGTTTCGTGAGTTTTCAGAGTGGACTCAATGTTAGCTATTTGAATGAACATTGATCAAAACATATTAACTGCTTGTGTAAATCAAGATCGGGATGCCCAAAGTAAGGTCTACAATTTATTGTTGCCTTATTTGAGAGCCGTCGCTTACCGGTATTTGAGAGATACATCTTTTGTCAAAGATGTCTTGCAAGATAGTTTTGTCAAAATATTCAAGAATATAGACAAGTATGATATGGCTAAGGCATCCTTAAAGCAATGGAGCAGTAGGATCGTCATCAATACCAGTCTAAACTACAACGATAGAATAATTGGAAAACCAAAAGACGAATTAAAATCACACGAGTCAAACTTTACCCAAAATCCAAAAGTAATCGAATATTTATCAAATGAGGATATGCTTGAGATACTCAAACAATTGCCAGATGATTTATTCAAGGTTTTTAATCTGTATGTGATAGACGATTATAGTCATTTAGAGATTGGTGCG
This sequence comes from uncultured Saprospiraceae bacterium, assembly GCA_938022165.1. Taxonomy (GTDB): domain Bacteria; phylum Bacteroidota; class Bacteroidia; order Chitinophagales; family Saprospiraceae; genus JALZVN01. Next base: position 6,139 of record CALIEI010000233.1, read on the forward strand.
CTTTTAGGTATTAGCCCAATACTATCTCGAAAAAGATTATCTCGTGCCCGAATTTGGTTAAAAAAATATTTTCATAAACGACCCGATGTGTTGAATGGAATCAAGATGTTACCACTAACACTCAATTGAAAGAAAGAATGGAAAATATAGACAAAGAATATAAAAAACGATTTAGCAATCAAAAGATAGAAGAGGGCAACTTTAATTCAAATGAACTCTGGAAAGATATTTCTGATAGCTTGAGTGCGCCAACTGCCCTTCCGATAAAGCCATGGTGGAGTACAAAGCTTATACTTTTTCCAATTGTGATGTGTACAATTGCGGGTCTGATACTTGTCAAAAGTGTATTGACTAAGGATACACGACAAACATCAGCAAAAAATAAAATAGAAACGCAAATTTTATCCGCCAATGAAAACGAGCCACAACAAAATAGAGTGGTCGCTTCTGAGGAAAAGAAATTGACTAAACCAGATGAAGAAACAATAAAAATTTCATCTAGCCTAAATGCGAAGCCATCTAGAAAAGAACTATCAGATAATATCCTAAATGATATCGAAAGAAAGTCTAACGCTCAAAGTATAAAAAACTCGAATGTAAATCTAAGTAGAAATTATGTAGATAAAATTCATGCTACAAGACAAGAGACCGATGATAACGCTGCTCAAATTTCCAATGAAAATAATGTTGAAATTTCTCAATCTAATGATAGATCGAATATTGCTTACCCAGCGCGAATTGAGAAGTCTAATACACAATCAAATTTGAATGCGGAAGAATTCGAGAATGCAGAAAGAGATCAGGAGATACTTACTTTTTTGATTCAACCTAAAGCGCAACTATTAGTTCCTACCGCAAAAAAATTACCTACTCTAAGCAATAAGCATGAAAGTGTTATCCCGATAAAGAAAAATTCTCCGGAATTGAGGTTGAGTGTTATAGGAGGTGCAAACAAGCTGTTAGGAAGTAAGAGTTTTGAGGTAGCAAATATCGAAGGTTTACTTGTGGAGTCTGTACAGGAAGGCAGGTCTGGACAGTATGGATACAATGTAGGTGTAAATTTCTCTGCCTTATTTAAAGATACTTGGGTCCTAAATACGGGTATTGAAAATCATAGGCTATACTCCTTGTTTGATTATGCTGAACTAGGGAGTCGTGTATTATTAGAAGACCAAGTTTTAGCGGTTTGGCTTGATCAAAATACTGGAGAGCGAGTGAGTACAATTACTGGCGACACGCTTGCATTTATAAACAGTGCAAGAAATATTAAGCATTATAATTCTTTTAGCCAAATTGTAGTTCCCCTGGATTTTGGTATACAAAAAGAAATACGCAATCTGGTTTTTGGATTAAATGCAGGGCTTAATCTGAATTTTGTAAGATCTCAAAGCGGTAAAGAAATAGATCCTACCTCTTTTGAAGTAGTTAGCTTTGACAAGGATTCTGAGTTTGCTCCATTAAATTCATTCCATCTTGGTTATCGCCTGAATGCATTAATAGGGTATTCTATCATGCAGAAATGGACACTTGCCCTTCAGCCACAGTTGTTGTGGAATCCAAATGCACAAAGAGTAGAAAGAACATTGGTAGGTCATCCCTACCAATTAAACTTTAACCTTGGATTACATTATGCATTGAATTGATGATTAAACTAAATCATCTATATGTTTTATGCCTTCGCCTTAAATTTCGATATCGCATTTTTTGTGAAATCGGATAGAACCAATTGACCACTGACTGCGGCACGTTCAGCCAATAAATCATCCCAGTGTTCTGTGCCTTGCCAGAATACTTTTTTTAATAAACGCATGGCATCTGGATTAGAGCCAACGAGTTTTTCAGTGAGTGTTTCGATAGCAGCGTCTAATTCTTCAGCACTATCATATACCTCAGTGTAGAGGCCTTTTTGTTTTGCCCATTCTGCAGATTGTAGTTCAGTAGCATTGATAGTGAGTTGAGACATAGCAGATACCCCTACTTTTCTTTCTACGGCAGGTCCCACTACGAACGGGCCTATACCAACTGCTAGTTCACTCAATTTGATAGCAGCAAACTTGGTGGCCATAGTATAATCACAGGCAGCAGCTATACCTACACCACCTCCAATCGCTTTTCCTTGTACTCTACAAATCACAAACTTTGGACACTTACGAAGTGCGTTGATGACATTCGCAAAACCAGAAAAGAACTTCTTTCCGGTTTCCATATTGTCGATGGCAATTAGTTCATCAAAACTGGCGCCGGCACAAAAAGTGCGTTCTCCTCCACTCTTTAGAACAATTACTTTTACACTAGGATCTATACCAGCGGTTTCTATAGCGTCTGCTAGAGTAGCCAGTAGCTTCCCAGGTAAAGAGTTGTGTGCAGGATGCGAAAACATAATAGTGCACACATCATCTTGATTGTGGATCTGGATAGATCCTAATTTAGTTTTGTCCATTTTATTTATTTAGCTGTTAGCTGTTTGCCCTTAGCTATTAGCCCTTAGCTATTAGCCCTTAGCTATTAGCCCTTAGCTATTAGCCCTTAGCAAATATTTTTTAAGTAAAAGCTGAATTTATAAATTCTACACTAGTCTGCAGCTGCTGAGCAAGCCAAAGCAGAATTTATAATTCACAATTTATCCTTCCTTTTTCTTCACCATAGTCAAGATAGTCGCAAGCGCAACGGTCTCGTCTGTTTCATCATATACTTCTACCATATACTTGACTATCCCTTTTGCGATATCTTCTTCGTCTCTCTTTTCTTGATCTACTTTTTCTTTGACCGTTAACTTCACTCCTATAGTCATGCCAGGGTAAACAGGTTTTGTAAAACGGCATTCATCGATTCCATAGTTCAACAATACGGGTCCCTTTTTAGCATCAACGAATAGTCCTGCGGCTTTTGATAAGATGTAATAACCATGAGCTACTCTACCTTCGAAAATAGTCCCATCCAATGATGTTACATCTACATGCGCATAAAAGTTATCTCCACTCACATTGGCAAAGTTGACAATATCTGCATCGGTAACGGTATGCTTTGCAGTAATAACTGTTTCTCCGATTTCTAATTCTTCAAAATGCTTTCTGAATACGTGAACTGGCTTCTCGATCTGAGCCCCACCGATTTGATATTGATTGGTCACTTGAGTGATCATCGTCGGGTGACCTTGAATGGCTGTTCTCTGGAGATAATGAAAAACACCACGCATACCACCCATTTCTTCTCCACCACCTGCTCGACCAGGACCTCCATGTGATAACAAAGGCATAGGTGATCCGTGGCCCGTACTTTCTTTTGCAGAATCCGTATTTAGGAAATGAATACGACCATGATAGGCAGCAGATTCAACCATATAAGTCTTTGCTATTTTGGGATCAGCCGTTACAATAGAACTTACTAATGATCCTTTACCCATATTGCTAAGCTTAATGGCATCTGTGATGCGCTTGTAAGGTAGTATGGTACTGACTGGACCAAAAGCTTCTACCTCGTGGGTTTCTTTATGTTTGAATGGTTTCGGGTTAAGGAGTAGGGTAGGCTGCATGAAGCATCCTTCTTTCTTATCGGCCCCGATAACTTTGTATCTATTGTTTCCGCCATAGAGTACTTCAGAATTCTTTTTTAGAATGTCTACGCTTTTATTTACCTCCTCTACTTGTTTGCTAGAAACAAGTGAACCCATGCGTACCGTCTCGTCATGTGGATTACCAATAGTTACTTTCTTGAGTGCTGCTTTGAGCGCTTTTTGTACTTCGTCAACATACTTGTCCGGTACAATGATTCTTCTGATAGCGGTACATTTCTGTCCTGCCTTGATGGTCATCTCTTTTCTAATTTCTTTGATAAAGATCTTGAAGTTGTCAGAATCTGGTGTAACATCAGGAGCCAATACAATTGCATTTAGACTATCCGCTTCCATGTTAAAATGTACTGCATTATCTACGATGCTGGGTAGACATTTGAGCATCTTGCCTGTAGAAGCTGAACCCGTAAATGTGACCACATCTTGGGACTGTACATGATCCAAAATGCCGATTCCAGAACCAGACACCAATTGCAAAGCGCCTTCAGGTAGGATCTTTGATTTTATGATATCGATTACCATTTCATAGGTCAAAAAAGAAGTGACTTCAGATGGCTTTACTATTGCTGGCATTCCAGCTAAAAGATTTACCGCAATCTTTTCTAACATTCCCCAAATAGGAAAATTAAAGGCATTTATGTGTACGGCAACGCCATGTTTAGGAACCATGACGTGATGGCCTATAAAAGTACCGCCTTTAGATAAGCCCACTGTCTCTCCTTCTGTGTAAAAAGTTTCGTTGGGAAATTTCTTTCTAAGACTTGCATAGGCGAACAAATTTCCAATTCCGCCTTCGATATCAATCCAACTATCTGTTTTGGTTGCACCCGACATGAAAGAAATAGGATAGTATTTTTTGCGTATGCCGTGAAGATGTAGCGCAAGCTTTTTAATCATTCTACCTCGCTCGTGAAAGGTCATTTTTCTTAAGGCTGGGCCACCTTTGTCTCTTCCATATTTCAGAACTGCCTTAAAATCAACATCTTTGGAGCTACACGAAGAAATTATTTCTCCGTTGATGGCATTCACTTGAAGTAGGTCCTCTTTTTTTGGTTTGATCCATTTTCCCAGAATATAGTTGGGCTGCTTTGATAATTTCGTCATATGTATTTTAGTAGTAAATAGGTGTGCCTTGCTTTGATAACAGCTAGCCATTAATGACGGTAAATTTAAATAGAATAAATGGAAAGAGAGAAGCTAATGACTATAATACAGGTATAGCCTTGAGTCTTGTTATGAGAAAGAAGGGAAAGATGGAGACCCTTGATAATTGCTTGGTGGGTTCACTGAGGAACCAGCAGCATTATTTATGAAAACGGGGGCTTTTGGCCCATGTTCTCTAAATTTTCTGACGTTTTCTTCCTCAATTATTTTGAAAGGATTTCTTTCAGACATATAATTTTTTGTGCAAATATGTTTTTTTACCTATTATCTAACCTAACGATATATTTACATACTAAGTTCCCACTTAAGACTTTATTGCACTAAAAAATGTCACTTTTTAACCTCGTTCCATGTGTTAAATTGTGACACTTGTTTTGGCCTGTTAGGATCTAATTCCGTCAAAGGCTCACATTCTTTAAGGCTGTCGTAGCATTCCTTAGGTAATCTCTGGTATAATTGGGTTCCTTTCGTTTTCCAGGCGATCATTTCATCAGATACTTTTTTAATGATTTTTGCCGGATTGCCGACAACTAGAGACCTGCTTGGAATAACCGTATCCGCTTTGATAAAAGCTAAGGCACCGATGATACATTCTTTTTCAATCACCACATTATCCATGATGACGCTATTCATACCGATCAAGCAATTTTCGCCTATACTGGCACCATGAATAATCGCTCCGTGCCCAATATGCGCCCCTTTTGAGAGTCTAACTTCTACAGCGGGGAACATATGCACCGTGCAATTCTCTTGTACATTGCATCCATCCTCTATCACAATACCTCCCCAGTCCCCTCGGATGGCTGCGCCGGGGCCAATGTAGACATCTTTTCCAATGATTACATTTCCAGTGACTGCTGCCAATGGGTGGACAAATGATGAAGGATGTGCAACTGGCTTGAAGCCTTTGAATTCGTAAAACATATCTTGATCGTATTTTGGCTCGAAATTAATAAAAATGTATCTCAATATTGGGCTGGCGTGTTTGCCGAGCTAGGGGGAGAAACGATATGAAGTGAAGTAGATTGCTCATGAAGGAATGGCTGGTGACGGATGAGTGAATAGCGAATACTAAACAGCCATATCCTGAATAGTGATCTACGAGCTGAATACAAGTGTATCACCCGACCGCAGTATGAATGTCAGGCTTGGCTGTGAAGGCTCATACTGGGGTAGCTCCCAAAGTACTATCATAGATGTCAAAATAGTGGTACCAACAAAAAAGCGGCATCAATCTATACTAATTGATGCCGCTACAAGGATAAATATAATAAGTGCTATTAATCACCGCTCGAAAGCACTGCTAATAGTCGTAATACTTCATAGTACAACCAGATCAGGGTAACTAAAAGACCCATCGCACAAAACCACTCCATATATTTTGGAGAACGCATCGCTGCAGCTTTGTCAAAATTGTCGAAATCAACTAGCAATCTTAGGCAAGCTACTACGATAATCACCGCACTGATGCCGATGCCGATCATTCCTCCCTCGTGAAGATAAGGAACGTTCATATCAAAAAAACTAAGGACAAAATTGACCACATAAACTAACATGATGGCACCCACGGCCATACCGATAGCAGCTCTGAATTTTTGAGTTACTTTGATTAATCCTGACTTGTATATAAATAGCATCATGAACAATAATGCAATGGTCAATGATGCTGCTTGCATAATAAGTCCCGAGGTACCCGCAGCATAAACTGCAGTAATGGTTCCTACAAACAGACCTTCTAATAAAGCATATATCGGTGCAAGCCATGAAGACTTATCGGGATTTGAATTTGCATATAAGACTACGCCTATACCTCCAAACATACCAATGTACATGAACATTTGACTAGGATAGGTATAGCTAAACACGGTAGTGATCATCATTATCCCAAGTAGGATAAATGTTTTGTTGACTGCTCCACCTATAGTCATCACTTCACCTTCGCGGGTGATCAGGTCGCCATCTAAAGTGTCTACTTGAGCATTTGCCCTCATTTTGTTCTCATTGAACATCGGATTGGAGGACTTCATAAAATTTTTAGCCATTTCGATTGTAATTTTATTATTAAGACGAGTGAATTCTCACATAGGGTTTAAATATACCTTAAATAGTACAAAAAAAGCAATTCAGGGTAAAAATGGCCTTGAATTGCTTCTTTTGTAGTCTATATATAAGTTGTAAGCTTATTCTTCTTCGCTAGATTTTATGCTGTTAACAGCGATAGCGGTGTTAACGGCATGTGTAAAAGAATCATCTGCAGACGCTTCGGCTTTAACTTCAGCTGTTGGAGTGCTTACCTTTTCAGCAGTAGGAGCCACAGGTGCCACTGGAGTCACAGGTGCTGCTGGAGCTGCTGGTTTGCTTCCTTGCACTTTTGCCGTAGATAGGGCATTACCAAGTGCAGTTAATTTTGGAGCATCTTCGGCTCTAGCTTCTTGCTTTGACTTGATATCTTCTGCAATCTTTGCTTTGATTTCTTTTTCTTTTTCTCGCTTGGCTTCCTTAAGCTTTTGTGCTTCTAGTTTTGTCTCCAACTCTGCTTTAGTCTTTTGCATATCCGCCAACTTCTCTTCCTTAGAGCGAATTCTCTCTTCTATCATGAGCAACTTTGCTTCTCTTAACTGAGCTTCTAGTTGACCATCAGCATTGTTGATTCTCTTATTTTGAAAGTTGAGATCATTTTTATCTCTTCCGATAGACTGTTCCATTTTGTCCATGGCAGTCAAGAGGCCATCGTATCGCTTTTGCAATCTGTTGCCTCCACTATCTGCATTGGCACCGTACTTCTTCTCTTTAATTTTTTTGAAAGCACCGTCTATTCTATTCCAAAGCTGTGTTCTATCTCCTTTGGTGAATTTTCCAGATTTGAATTCATTTTGTATTTTTTTCAACTCATCGAAAATAGCACTAAAACGGCCTGTTTCTATTTTAGCTTCTATTTCATCCAATTGAGTATTGAAAGTCTTCTTTAAATCTGCAGAAGCAGAACGATATTCTTTATCTAAAGAAGCGCGCATTTTCTTTAAAGAATCAAACAGCTCGTTGGTTGTTTCTTTGAGAGATTCAGAGTGGGTTCTCAATAAACTACGATCTCTGATTTGACCTTGCACCTTGCCCCAAAATCCTTTTAGCTCATCAAAGACATCTCCACTGAAAGCAGACAATGAATCTACTTTGGTCTTGATATCACCAAGTTCATTTTCATACAAATCATTTAATTTATATGACAACACGATCACTGGCCACTCAGTACGCGCTCTACGGATCAGGTCTCCGCCTTTTTCCACTTTTATATTATCGGGTAACACGCTTTCAGAAATGGAAAGCGGTCTGTCTATTTTTGTAGTCGTAGCTGGAAACTCAACAGCTTCATTCTTTTTCCATTTTCCAATGAGATCTGCTTCTAGCTGATCATTGACATCCTTTTCAGGGATGCTGCAAATTTCTACTTTGTTTTCCTTGGGTTTCAATTCGAGAGTTAGAAGTTGTTTTTCTTCTTTTTCGTTGGTTGCCCAAATTACGATCTTCGTCATCATATTAAATTCCTTTGTACGGTTTAAATCTATTATTACTGTGTGTGTTTGTAGTTTACTTTTTAAGCTGTAACGCCTACTAATTCATGTGCAACTAAAAATTCTGCGATCTGTACTGCATTGGTGGCAGCACCTTTTCTAAGATTATCAGCGACGACCCACATATTGAGTCCATTTTCAATAGAAAAATCTCTTCTTATTCTTCCTACGAAAACTTCGTCTTTATGATGCGCATAAAGCGGCATTGGGTATTCATTTTCATTATGATTATTCTGGACGACAATACCATCCGTATCTTCAAGCATTTCAATTATTTCTTTTAAATCAAATGCTTGTTTTGTTTCAATGTTCACAGACTCCGAGTGTCCACCTGTCACTGGTACTCTTACAACGGTTGCGGTGACTTGAATGCTGTCATCGCTTAGTATTTTTCGTGTTTCATTGACTAGCTTTATTTCCTCAGTGGTATATCCGTCGTCATTGAAAGTTCCACCATGTGGAAGGCAATTTTGATCTATCGGGTGAGGATAAACCATGTCTACTTCATGGCCTGCTCTTTCATCATTCATCTGCTTAACAGCGGCAACTCCTGTGCCACTAACGGACTGGTACGTAGAAATAACCAATCTCTTGAGGCCAAATGTCTTATGAATTGGATTTAATGCAGCGACCATTTGTATCGTACTGCAATTTGGATTTGCAATTATTTTATCTTCTGCAGTTAGTTGGTTAGCATTGATCTCAGGAACGATGAGTTTCTTAGTGGGATCCATTCTCCATGCAGATGAATTGTCTATTACAGTTGTACCCACCTCCGCAAATTTTGGCGCCCATTCTTTAGAGGTGCCTCCACCAGCAGAAAAGATAGCAATATCTGGAGCTGCAGCGATAGCATCTTCCATACTGACAATGGTATAATTCTTTCCCTGAAATTCGATTTGTTTGCCAACAGATCTTGGAGAAGCTACTGGGATAAATTCATCTATTTGAAAATTTCTTTCGGTAAGTACTTGTTTCATTACATTACCAACTAAGCCTGTTATACCTACTACTGCTAATTTCATTTATTTATGCGAATCTTTTTATTGTCTTTATAAAGTAGAAAAACTCAAAGTTATTATTTATTTAAAGCAAAAACCACACTCATATTTCATTAATATCCCTAATTTCAATTTATTTTGAATCATCATGGGATATTTTAGGTATTTATATACACTTTTCTTTGTTTCTGCGCTTTTTCATACGAGTTTAGGCCAGTTAGTTGATTCTTTTGATGACGGGAATTTTGACCAAAATCCTACCTGGTCTGGAGATTCTGATCTTTTCATTGTCAATCCTGATCTTGCGCTACAGCTCAACGATATCGATGCGATTCAAAACGAAACCTATCTATCCGTAAATGCGCCTACTGGTTCAACAGGAACATGGAGATTTCATGTAAGTTTAGATTTCAGTCCTTCTGGTAATAATTTTGGACGTGTTTATCTCAATGCGGACCAAGCAAATTTAACTTCTAGCCTCAACGGATATTTTGTACAGATTGGAGGCATCTCTGGAGATCAAGACGCTATTGAGTTGGTTAAGCAAACAGGCACCTCAGAGACAGTTTTGATTGCTGGTACACCTGGCAACGCAGGTATGTCATCAGTCGATGCGGATGTAGAAGTCATCTTGGATAGTAATTCAAATTGGAATTTGATGGTTGACTATAACGATGGTCAAGGCGTGATCAATGAAGGTAGTGCAGCGGAAGCAGGAAATGTTGAAGGCGATTACTTTGGTTTGGTATGTAACTATACCACACAAAGATCAGAGGCTTTTACTTTGGATGATGTCTTTATTGATCCGATTATCATAGACATGACTCCTCCAGAATTAGTTAGCGCTGAATTTACGTCTACAAACACCATCTTACTTACATTCGATGAACAGATAAATCTTAGTAATATCTCTGCTAATAATTTCGATATTGATAATGGTATCAGTGTTACAAATGTTAATCTCACTTCTTC
>CALIEI010000234.1 GCA_938022165.1 uncultured Saprospiraceae bacterium
ATATTGGCTACAGGCGCCCTAGGCTCGATTCTTCCTATGAGTGTGCTAGGACTGGCAGCCTTGTTTGGTAATATTGGTTTTGTCAAAGCATTTCGGATAAGTCTCAAGACTAAATCTAGAAAAAGAAGCTACGCAAAAGCACGAAAAAAAGCTAAAGCAACATTGATATTGGGCTGCGTATTAGGCATTACGCTCATATTCGGCTTACTGCATATGTTATTGGATAAAGGGCCTGCTATATGATCTTAGAGTGAGGTTTGGTCGGATTGATAATAATTATTTAAATTAGGGGCTCAAACCGAAATAAATGATTCAATCTACAAAACTTATTCAGTATTTACTTTTCACTTTCTTACTATTCTGCTTGAGCTGTCAGGGCGATAGCAAGGTTTTTATAGGAGAATGGGAAGACTCAAGAGACGCTAAGATAAGATGGAAGATATCCAAAAATGGTTCTACATTCATAGGTGAGCGACTGACGGGTCAGGATACTTATAAATACGATACAGAAGAGTGGGCCTATGAAATAGGAGAAGGTGGCTTTCCTACATTAAAACCAAAGAAAGAGGGTGGTAGTACACTCATCTTTCAACCTAAACAGAATAGAATATTAAGAACCCCACCAGGGCGTACTTACGTAAAAGTTGTAAAATAATAGTTCATGATAGACACATATAGAGGATCGGTATTTGCATCAGATTGTGATGCCAGTGGACACATGCATGTAAAGAATTATGTTGCTAAGTTTGAAGAGTCAACCTGCCAATTAATTGGAAGTGTAGGTTTTACCAATAAATACCTAAGAGAAAACAATAAGTCAGTAGTCTCAGTAGAGCATCATATCAAGTACATCAATGAGCTCTTACCGATGGACTTAATCGTTATCCAGTCGAGAATACTTGAATTGAGTAGAAGTTCTTTTAAGTTTTTTCATAGAATGATAAACTCCCAAAATCAAAAAGTAGCAGCTGAGATGGTAATAGTAGCTGTCCAATTGGATATGACAACTAGAAAGTCAAGTAAGATTCCAAGCGAAATTGCTAATCGAATTGTAACGCATATTGCGGAACATGATATGTAATACTTTTGCTTACCCATGATTTCTAAATCAGCACGTGAATTGAAAAAGTGGTCTCAATTTATTATCAATATGAGACCTCAAAAAGGATTTGAAGATATCCCCAATCCAGATAAGCCGGACTATCAACAATTAGATAATTGGCTTGCACATCCTGAGAAAGATAGCAAAGCTAATCTATGTCCCGTAGGTATAGAAGAAAGTAAAGTCAACGAAGTGCCTACTTTCTATATACACCCAACTACATACTTTGGTGCTGATAATTGGAATGCAGATGTCAATCATTTGGCTTCTCGAAAAATGATAGAAGAACTTTGCCTACCTAGTCAAGCATCGATTTTCAACCATCTAGGGGAGGTATATGCACCAATATATAGGCAAGCTACATTCTACTCATTTTTGATGAGCTCCAATGACGCTTACAAGGCTTTTGATCTCGCTTATGATGACGTGTCCACTGCCTTTGAGTATTTTTTAATGCAGATTGGTGATAAGCCATTTTTCATTTCAGGACATAGTCAAGGATCTCTAATGGGCTTAAAATTATTATGTGAAAAAATAGAGCAAGATGAGCACATTAGAAAGAGAATGGTGGCGGCATATCTTCCTGGTTATAAAATTCCGAATCAAACTTTTGAATCCAGTTTATCTTTTATCAAGCGTGGAGAAAAGCCTGATCAAGTACATTGTGTATTGGCTTGGGATACCTTTTTAGATAATTTGAATCCACTACACCATGTAGATAATGCGGCCACATGGATTGTTGGCAAGTCTGGTGGTCAGTGGAAAAGAAGATTGACCTATACTCCTTTTTGTATCAATCCGATCACATGGGATAAGGATAAAGCAGAGTCAAGCCTAGAAGATCACCTTGGTGCAGTAGTAAATGAATATGATCGAAAAGCCTTCAAATGGATAGACGCTAGTAATGCAGAAAATAGTGGGATTACTACACTTAGCTTAAAAAGTCCAAATTCTAAGATGATAAAGGCTAAAGTTGGCTTAGGTAATCTGCTGTATATCAGCAAACCAAAAGGGCATATCTACAATATCGGTAAGATGCCGGGAGGGAACTACCATGTCTATGACTTCACTTTATTCTACATGGATATAAGAGTTAATGCAAGCCTTCGTTGGGCAAGTTATAAATCCTTATATTTGAATAATGAGCCAAGCACCGCTAATACCTAGATACAAATCACTCAGACGTACTTTTAGTTTTGTACACGAGCCCATACCTGTATTTTCAGATTATATCAAAGCTTATGGAGATACCTTTCAAGTATATCTGGGCGGCGTGAAAAAAGTCTTGGTCACCGCCAACCCCAAGGTGATGCGACATGTCCTGCAAAAGAATCATAAAAATTATAGCAAGTCAGAAATACAAACCGACCTATTGGCGCAGTATGTTGGCAATGGTTTGTTGACTAGTGATGGAGACTATTGGTTTAAACAAAGAAGGCTGATTCAGCCAGGGTTTCATAAGCAGAGGATCAAAAGTCTAGTTGGCCTTATACAAGCAGCCATAGATAAACAAATGGATACCCTAGAATCAGAACGGGGTAAGGAACTAGACTTTTATCCACGTATGATGGACATTGCCTTCAGTATTATTGGTAATGCAATGTTTAGTGAATATGCTACGCAGAATGATCTCGCCAAGATAGAAGAGTCCATTTATGTATTGCAACAGTTTATTGTCAAAAGAGCAAGACAGCCGTTTATGTATCCAGTGTATTGGATGAATGGCAAACTCAAAAAGTATAATGGAATTGCGAGAGATATTGAGGGTTTAGTTCTCAATATAATTCGTACTCGAAAGCAGTTGCCAAAGCAACCAGATGACTTGCTAGGCATGTTGATCGATACGCGCTACGAAGATGATAATACACCCATGAGTGAAGAGCAATTGCTATGGGAGTCCAATATTTTATTTGTTGCCGGACATGAAACCACTGCCAATGCTTTATGCTGGATGCTTTACTTATTGGCAAAAAATCCTCAGTATGTAGATAATCTTAAAAATGAAATTAAAGAGCATGTTGGAGTCGAAGAGTTGAGTTTTGATGTTCTTATGAAGATGCCGCTTTTGAATGGAATCATTTTGGAAGCTATGCGTATGTTTCCACCTGCATGGATCTTGGATCGAGTGGCGCACGAAGATGATCAGGCCGAAGGTATCGATATCCCTAAGGGGACTATGGTGCTTCCATTAGTCTATCACGCTCATTATAGAGAAGAAGATTGGGAAGCTCCGGATGTGTTTAGACCTGAAAGGTTTATCCAGACAAAAAATCAAGCTGCCTATTTTCCTTTTGGCGCTGGACCTCGGATGTGCATTGGAAACAATTTTGCAATGCTAGAAATGCAAATTTTCTTAGTTCAATTTTTTAAGAAATTCGAGTTGGAAGTCACACCCAATACAAGTGGCAAGTTAAAAGCACTGATAACGATTAAGCCCGAGAAAGGCATGAGGTTAAAGTTAATATAGTTTTAAATGAGCACAATCAGCCAAGAAGATTTATTTGAGAAGCTAGATAAAAGACTTCTTGATATCTACGGAGAAGGTGAGTTGAGGAGCATGTGTCGAATCATACATGAAGACTTAATCGCTAAGCCCAACTTTGATTTAGAAGCCCTTCCTGAGATTATACAACGGATAAATGCCGAAGAGCCGATTCAATATATCATCGGTGAGGCGGATTTTTATAGCCTCAAGTTTAAGGTAGACCCATCCGTATTGATACCTCGACAAGAAACAGAAGAGTTAGTAGCACTCTTTCGAAGCAAAGAAAAGAAAGGAGCGAAATTGGATGTACTAGATATAGGTACTGGATCTGGATGTATCCCGATCACTTTAAAATATAGCCACCCTAGAATTAATTTTACAGCTATAGATATAAGTGAAGATGCATTGTCAATTGCACAGTTTAATGCGCAACGTCATCAAATGAAAATTGACTTTCAAAAATTAGATTTCGCTGATTCAGATGCTAGGGCCACTATGCCTTCATTTGACGTGGTGATTAGCAACCCGCCATATATCGGAATCGAGGAGTCAGAAAAATTGTCCAATAATGTAATTAAGTACGAACCTCATGTTGCTTTATTTTCGCCTAAACCAGACCCTAATTTTTTCTACAAAGCGATCTACGATTTTTGCAATCAACACTTGAATGCCGGAGGAAGAGTATACCTCGAACTCAATGAATTTAATGCCGCGGAGGTTTTATCTATTTTCACGACGAACTTATACGAGGAAGCTGAGATAGTTAAGGATATTCATCAGAAAGAACGAATGTTGTTTGCTAAGAAGAAAGGGTAGCTGCTTTACCTATTATCTTAGTTTCAGACTTTATTTTCAATATTAGTATGTTTTATTGCAATGATTTGGGGCCATCCTTCGGTTTCGCATCAACCATCCTATCGTCAGGTATGATACTCACTCAGGACCGGGCTTTGCGTGACTCGGTCCCTTAGCTTCAGGCCATACACGCAGGCTTGGGACTGCTGCAAAAATGCAGCATCACTTCTATCCCTTGTCCGTTTTTTACTTAGATATTAAGACTAAAAATTCAACCTACTTTACCAATCCCAAAGTGTCCCATCTTCTAGGCGACTAACAGGCAAGTAAGATCTTTTGTATGGATACTTCTCTGCTTCTTGTTCATTAAATGAAACACCCAATCCAGGAAGATCATTTAAATAAAGGTGACCTTCTGCATAAGCTAGAGGATGCGTAAAAACAGTTGCCATTTTTTCTCCTCCAAATCCTACAAATTCTTGAATACCAAAATTGTTTGCCCAAATATTCAAATGAGCATGTGCTGCATGACCAATAGGAGAGATGTCCGGCGGACCATGTGGTGCAGTTCTTATTTGGTGCAATCCTGCAAAGTCAATAATCTTTCTTAATCCAGTTATGCCACCAGCATGAGTAGCTGCTGTTCGGATATAGTCTATAGAATGATTTTCAATCAATTCTTTTGCATCCCAAATTGAATTGAAAACTTCACCTACAGCAAGCGGGGTTGTAGAATGCTGCCTAATGATTTTATAGTTAGATTGATTTTCTGCAGGTACGGGATCTTCTAAAAATAGAAGATGGTAAGGTTCCAGTTCCTTTGCTAGGCGTGAAGCTTCTATTGGTGTCAAGCGACTATGTACATCATGTAGTAGTTGAATTTCTTCTCCGTATTCTTCCCTAGCTTTTTTAAATAGGGTGGGAATAAAATTCAAGTACTTGTTAGTATCCCATGGTTGCTCTGGAGGTAGGGGTCTACTACTTTGCATCTCTAAATAATCCTTCTTATCTCCTAGGGTGCCATATGTACCTTCTAATCCAGGAATAGCACATTGTAGCCTAACTGCAGTATATCCTTCTTTGATGAGCCGACCTAAATTTTCTAAAGTCTCACTTATAGTTTGACCATTAGCGTGTCCGTATACTCTAATCTTTGATCTGCTTGTGCCACCCAATAATTGGTAGACAGGCATACCAGCTGCTTTACCTTTAAGATCCCAAAGGGCCATGTCTATCCCAGCTATAGAAGTCATGGTAATTGGCCCTCTACGCCAGTATGCTCCCTTATATAGATACTGCCAAGTATCTTCTATTTGATGAGCATCTTTCCCTATAAGGCACGGCTTGATGTGTTCTTTCAGATATGCGACTACCGCCAATTCTCTACCGTTCAGTGTCGCATCTCCCAGTCCGAATAAACCCTCATCAGTTTCAATTTTGACAGTAACGAAGTTTCGATCTGGACAATTTACAAATACTTTAACATTAGTTATTTTCATTAAGCGATCTCCTTTTATGGCTAGTTTAAATTAATAAAATGTCTTCAACTTAAGATTCTCTTCGACCACAATTTTTCCAGAGTTAGTAATTGTGTTATTAGCGTGTGTATTATTTTTTGCACCCCATAATTGAGCTACTAAGTTCACACTGTTGTTTTTGAAAGTATTATTTGAAAGGTCTACATTAATGATGCCGTATGTATTGATGAGAATTCCATTCTTTTCTTTAGCTCCAGAATTAGTAAAAGTACTATTGGTCACCTCTAGATTGCCGCCGACAGTTGACTCGTCGTATCCTCCACGATAATAATCTATCACATTCTCTTCAATAGCATCAAATGCACATCCTTCAATAGTTATGTTTTCAGCATTGTACTCTCCCTTGTCTTCTATTTCTTCAGATAGCTCAATCCCATTTTGACAATTTTTAAAGGCGGAATTAGTTAAAACTATATATTCGGAAAAAGAGTATTTATATGCTTTCAGAATGTATTTGAAATTTTCTACCATACAATTATCAACTTCTAGGTTGTATAAGCTTGACATGTTCTCTTTGAGAGGAGCGAAAGCGTACTGAGATGTTCTCCCGCTTAATTGTAATCCATTTAACTTCAAGACTGCCTTGGGGTTTAATTCGAACAGTGGAGTATCAGCAGCTCCTGAGTATTTTATTTTAACCTTTTTGTTTGACATGCCAGACGCAATTGTCAAAGTCTTATCTATTTTCAACGAAGAAGAAATGTTATATTCTCCTCCAGTAAGTACTATTACATCTCCACTTTTTGCTTGTGTTATATATTTCGATATGCTTTCACCTTCTTCAACCGTGTGTGTAGTCCCCTTCATCTTATTAGGATGTGTGTCAAACCAGTTCGTTCCATATTTTGATCTATCCAAAATTGGAGGGGCTATAGATGGCTGTCCAATGATGGCACCCACTGAATTATTTTTTTCTCTAGACTTTCCAAATAAATCCTTGTTGAATTGTTCAAAACCAAAACCGATGTATGGTTCTATTTCTGGAAAGTCGTCAGTAGGAGCAAAGATGTATTCGCCTATTTCAACTAAGTCAAAAGTAGCACTCTTAAGACCATCAATTTTGTCAAAAGGAACTCCTTGATTATTGATTAAGTTTTCTTCGAACTCAATTCCATCTAGCTTATCAAAAGCTACGATAGGTCTCTTATCTCCAGCACTATTGTAAATGAGATTGTTCGCTACAACAGTACGAATAGGCCTTGCAGATCTTATTTCGGAAGCAGGCAATACATCTTTTTGTGCGATATTAGATCCTACGCCAAATTGCAACGGCTCTATACAGTCTATCCATGTATTGTAGGCTACGGTTACATCCGTTACTTGGATATAACGGTTCAGTGGAGACTTAGGGATACCATTCATTACGGCCAATGGTCCTCTAAAGTCTTGTCCTCTTAGGTTATAAAAGTAATTGTTTGTAACGGTGTGCCCAGTTCCAATAAGTCTTACTCCACCGACATTACTAGATTCTTCATCTCCAATAAAATAGTTTCCATCAACAGTGCAATAATTTCCATGTCTTGTCACCAAGGAGCCTTCACTTTTGTAAAAAACATTATTCCTAAACTCATTAAAATTAGTCTTACTAGAAATAACTTCAACCTCGCCATTACATTCATCGAAAAGATTATCAGCTACCAAAGTGTAACTTGGTGACATGGAGGTGTAGCTATTTCCAATCTGGATTGTCTCCGCACTAGGTCCTCCTTTTGGTGGACGTGGACCAAAGTGATTATGAATAATTTTATGGTGATTGTTGATATTTCGATTTCCTTCAAGATCTACTCTTAGAGTAGGGCCACGGTTTGATTTTCCAGTTAGATAACAATGGTCTACTTGATTATTTCTACCATATAGTAAAATCCAAAGATCTGTTTTATTTCGTTGCATTTTATTATAGTCTTTAATAACGCAATTTGTTACAGTACAATGATTAGCTACAG
>CALIEI010000235.1 GCA_938022165.1 uncultured Saprospiraceae bacterium
CCATTGATGATTTGTATTTCGCTTGGTCTAGTCAATATTATTTATTGGCTTATAGGTAGTCTAAAAGATCCATTTAATGTTACATTAAATGGTGTTCCATCATTATTAGTAAGTGTTCCTTCCCCATTGAATTCTCCAGCAAGATGCTCACCTACCCCTCCATTTTCATTGATTATAATGGTAGCAGGATCTAATGAATTACAATTGCCCTTGCAGAATAAAATTGTTTCTGAATTAAATACAGAGTCAGAAGCGGTAATAGCCATAAAAATAATGTCCATTGCAGAATAAGTTCCAATAGTACTTGAAATCATTTCGAGTCTAAAGTCGAATGTTCTGGTATTGAGCATTGAATCAAAAATTTCTGCCTCAATTCTTAAAGATCCTCCAGAATGAATGGTTGCCCCTAATCCCTGAACTGTTGTCACCGTTTCTCCATTAAGAGTTAATGTAAAAAACTCTGTAAACTGAGTTCCACAGGCTGAAACAGTTCCAAAATTCACTTCTGATTCTATTGGTAAACTTTTTGTCATTCCTTCCTCAAGATTTTCAACATCGACTGCTGTAATACTGACTTCTTCAGCATTGTCACAATTTAAAACACCTATTTCGAAATCACCTTCTCCATTAAGATAAAACTCTGTTCTTCTATTTCCTATATCTACTCTAATCAAAGCATTTACTAGCAAGTCATCATCGCAGTCAATAATATTGCCAGTAATGGAAAAGGCAGAACCTGTTTCTTCTAATGTAATCTGACCTATGTTTGTACCAGTACTAAAGGATCCTAAATTGATTTCACCAAAATTACAATCTGAACCAATATTCAATACAAGTTCAATATCCTTAGGCATTTTTCCTGCGAAATATCCTTCATTATCAGTTGTGCCATATCGTCTACTATTGCTTCCCTCAGCGAAAATACTGATGGAACTATTGGCTAACGGAGTCCCGTTTGGTGTTAGAAGTTGTCCTTCTATATATACTAATGGAAAAGGTGCGTCACAGTTCCAAAATGAAAAGTGACTCACTTCTCCTACATAGTTATTACCCTGAAGCGTTGCTGTGCCTTCTTCGGCCCAGATACCATACTGCTCATCTTCAAATGACCATAAAGGAATCTCTTGGGGAGCTTCATCCATCAATTCTTGTGGAACAGGAAAGCTTAGGGTAGCGGCGTTTCCTTCTGCAATGTTTACATTCAGGCCATTTTCATCAAACAACTCAACTGCCATCATCCCATAACTTACAAGTGCGACTTCCTCTATTCTAGAGTTTAAACCTAATAAATCACCTGGCATGATCTCTCCGATATTATCAGCTGTAGGGTCTAGCCATTTTGCAGCTACAGAAACTTGGCCATTACTTAGTGATCCATCCGCAGATTGTATGCTATTAGGTGGAAATGAAATTTTAAGTCCATCTGGTCCTTCTAGCTCTCCACCATCAGCAGCGTTAAATGAGCCGATATCATTCAAAGAGAGGAGCTGAATATTTGCATAGTTTACAGAATTGTCTCTTGGATATATACGACGTGATCCTCTAAAATATCCATCCGCTTCAACGGTAAAGAAAGTACCTTGGCGATCAAGTGCTTCATCTTTGATTATAAATCTTCCTTCTACGTCCGTAGTGAAGGTCTTGCCATCATAATTAACTACGGCGTCTTGAACTGGGTTGTCGTTTTCGTCATATACTAATCCAAATATAGTTCCTGTCACGATATCCATTTCAGGTTCGTACTCACTTATTATGATAGGGGTTCGATCAGGGCCAGAAGTAATAGTCTCATCTATATCTTCTCTGCAGGCAAAGAGTGCTAAAAACAGCAGTCCTATTAGGCTTAACTTCTTCATATTTACTTTTTTTAAGTGTTCAATAATTATTACTTAAAGGCCTTACTAGTATAATTCTACTAGTTCAATAAACGCTGCACTACAAAATAAGAAATTTTTGCGTGAGCGGTAGGAAGGGCAGTGACTGAAAGGAGCTGGTCACGAGGCAGAGGGGAAGGGTAGGTGGTGATAGCGCCTCGGGACGGAAATGAAATGTACCCCTGGATGACGCGACCCACCATAGCTTTTTCAGCGACGGTGGGGCACGCCCAAATAAAAAAAGCGACCTGAACCTAATCAAGTCGCTTTTGGGAAAAATTATTTGTTAAATATTAATCGTCTCTTTGGTCTCTATGAAGCTTTAGCGCGATTCAATTCGACATTGACTTTGTTCTTGCCTCTCTTACCATCATATCTGCTGGTAGTGTCGAGGTAAGCAGCCGCCCCTGGTTTTTGAAGTATATTATAAAGTATTTCTTTTGCTCTAAACAATTGCGCCTTTACCGTTCCTAAAGGAATGTCCAATTCTTTTGCGATTTCGTCGTAGCTCAATTCTTCGAAGAAACGCAGTTCGATCATTAGTCTGTACTTGAGGCTTAATTCACCAAGCACGTCACGCATCAACTTGACACGTTGTCTTCTGATCAAAGTGTCCTCTGGATCAAGGATGTTGGCCTTGAGGTTGTTAGAGAAATCACTTACACTATTGTGCTCAATCGGATCATCGATAGAAAGAAACTTCAATCTCTTCTTGCGAATGTGATCAATACAGTTGTTGATCGCAATCTTGAATAACCAAGTACTAAAGGCATATCTCGGAGCATAAGAAGGTAATTTGTTGAATGCTTTTCCAAATGCTTCTAAAGTCAAATCATCTGAGTCTTCTCTGTTGCCCACCATTTTGTACATCATATGGTATACAGAATTTCTGTATCTATCCATAAGTGTAGCATATGCTTTTTGATCGCCATCGATCGCTTTGAGTACAAAAGAATAATCTTCTTTACCGCGTACTGATAAATTGTTTTCCTCTGGTTGAGTAGGTGTTTTTTTCGTTGCCGATTTAGGTGCTTTTACGTCCATTGATTCCGTTTTCTTGTCATTAAAAAAGGTGCAAAAACTACATAGAATAGAACAAAGGTTGCATCCAAGATTGGAATCCAGATAAGCATAGATGGGTCTCTCAATTTTTTGAGAATTTTGCCATATAAGATTATCAAAGAAATCATTCTGATTAAATACAGAGTGATAACAACATTTGCGTTAAGCTGCGCAGTCAGTAACAGTCCTCCTAATAAATAGTGTCCAAAGTGTGTGGTTGAAAGTAGACCAAGCAAAACTTTATGCTTGAGTTTATACTCTCTCCCGGTAGTCATGTGTCGAGCTTTTTGACGGAAGTAGGATTTCCAACTCCGCTTGGGCTCAGAAAAAACGAAGGATTCAGGATCAATGTTTATGTTTACGTTCTTCTGCGTACTCACTTGATTGATAAATAAATCGTCATCACCAGATGCAATGTGCTCATGCTTAGAAAAGCCACCTGCTAGTTCGAACAGGTCCTTATGGTATGCTAGATTTCGACCGACTCCCATGTAGGGCATCTTGGCCAAGGCGAATGAAAAATACTGAACAGCTGTATATATGGTCTCGTATCTAATAAATAGATTAAGACATCCAGGATATCTAATGTATGGAGAGTAACCAAGTACTATTTGTTTTTCCCCTTGCATCGATCCTTGCATTTTTCGAAGCCAGTTTTCACTAGCTACTTCGCAATCTGCATCCGTAAGTAAAAGAACATTGTGTCTGGCGGATCTTATCCCTTCTGCTAAAACTTTCTTCTTTCCTGCCTGACTATCATACTCATACTTATTATGAATATGTATAATGCGAAGATAGGGACAATTTATAGTATGTTGTATGAGGATATCTTGACTTGTGTCGCTTGAGTTATCGTTGACTACTATAACCTCATATAAGCGGTAGTTTTGGCTTAGAATACGGGGAAGGAATTTTGCCAGATTTTGCGCTTCATTACGTGCGCATATTACTATGGAGACTGGTTTTTCCTCTTTGGATTGTTGATTATTGCTTGAAACACCAGTGTTTTCGGGGGTTTTATAAAAAGCAAGCTTTGAAAACAAACCCCACCAGAAGCATAGCTGTACTATAGTACATATAATGAAACCGATAATGAGAATGTGTCCAATCACTGAATTATGTGCTTAATTGAGAGAAAACGGTACTTATGATCTCAGATCGCTGTTGCTTGATCTCTGTATATAAAGGAGTGTTTTGCTTTTTGAGCTTTCTCCAAATGATGTCAGTTTTGTGTTTTTGCCATTTTCTACTATAGAATAGTGCTATAAACCCTAATACGACTATACAGATGAGATATATCAGGTAAGAATATGGATAAAGCAGTAGAAAAGATATTAATCTAAACTGTAGCCAATAAGTCAATGGAAATAGGAACACAGCAAGCAGGATCTTAACCGTGGCTGTGTAGCCTGGATATAGGCCGGTCTTGCGCATGATAAAGTTTGGCAAGTGAAAGGCTTGGATATTATTGAGCCAACCTAATAATGCTGGTATGCTAAGTATAATGAAGCCTATCCAATTGACAAAATAGTTTGCTTTCTCCTGTATTGCCTGATCTGTGAGTTTATGCTTAGTTATCGCATCACAGTATGTGTTTACTTTTTGTTTTATGGATTCGTATTCTGCGGCTTGATTATATTTTAGGTCCAGTAGTTTATCGATCCATTTTTTGGAAATGAAAAATTGCGCTGCATGCTCATTGCCAAATTCATTTTTATGGATTCGTTCTAGTTTTTGCACCATCTTATCTATATCCTCATCTTCTGGTTCCGTATGTAAAAGCAAATTTTGCATACTGGCCTGTATATCTGCTGTCAATTGCTTGACAGCTCTGGCAGGATCGGTCTCGTACTTTTCTTTATAATCAAGTAAGTCTATCGATTCTCCAAAGTTGAAGAATAAATCATAGCGCGCCTTTTTGGGATCTTCATAAGTGATGCCGGCAGGGAGTACTTTTAGAGGAAGCTCCCAGTTGTTTTTTTGCATGGTGTCGAAGGCGATACGGGCACCACCCGTTTTTATTTTTCGGAGTCTTCGCTCCAATTTGCTACTTCCTTCTGCAGCAATCAACAGCGTTCCATATCGCCCAAGAAAGTCTGCAGCTTTTTTAAAGCTGTCTGCATTGTTGATGCGTCTACCATCTACATCTTTTGGACGTTCTACTTTGATGCAGAAAAAGGTAGTGAAAAACCAATTGCCAATGGCGGTGCTAAACATGCCCGCATTGGCTATGAAATGTACGATGGCTTTTTTCTTCTTAGCTACATGGAGTACATCCACCATGGTATTGGGGTGGTTGCATATTATAATGCAAGGCCCAGGCGTTTTGAAGTGGTGCTCATTGTGAGAAGTTTCTTTGCGATAGAATACGCCGAAAGAAACCAGTACTATGGACTTTACAAATAAATAGAATAGTCTAAGAAATAGATTGATCTTGAATTTCACACCTTAAAATCTAGTAAGAACTGTTTGATATTTGCATCGAACTGTTGGCCTTCATCAAAGTGAAAAGCCACTTGAATTGGTAACACAAATATGGGTAATTTATTTTCAATTAAGAACTTGCGATGCAGCTCTAGGCGCATAGCATCTTTCTCGGTAGTAAGGATGACTTTTTTGTCTCCTTCCATCGCATTATAATGCCTGAGCAGATTGTTCATGTCAAAATCAGAAAAGTAGCGATGATCTTCATATTCAAGACTTTTCAGGAAACCTACCTTCCCTTCAAGGTAGTCAGTCAAGTAGTCGGTCTTGGCGATAGCACATATCAATAAAGCATCCATGTCTTCATTCAGTTGGATTCTCTGCTTCCCATTGAATAAATAATATGGCGAGGAATACTTGTAAAAAGAGTAAAAGACTTTTTGAAAAGATAAGGGTGCGATCTCTGCGGTTATTTTTTCTTTGTCTTCCTTAGTGATTACGGGTGGACATTTTGAAACTATAATGATATCTGCGCGCTTGTATCCTGATTTCCATTCTCTTAGTCGACCTACTGGTAAAAGGAAGTCTCTGGTAAAAAGATAGTCATGCTCCGTTAGTAAAATATTCAGACCTGGGACAATGGCAAGGTGCTGAAAAGCGTCATCTAATAAAACGGCTTGGAGTTTATTGTTAGCCATCATCAATTTTGGGATGGCGAAGGTTCTGTTTTCGGCTACGCTTACTAGGATGTCTCTATATTTTCTCTTGTATTGCAAGGGTTCATCGCCTACCTGTTCGGCATTGTGCCCGGGCTGTACTTCGAGATAGCCTTTGGTCTTTCTTTTATAGCCTCTACTTACAGTTGCAATATCCAAGTAGGGTTTGAGCAATTGTATAAGGTATTCAATATGAGGTGTTTTGCCTGCTCCTCCTACGGCCAAATTTCCTACAGAGATAATAGGAATATCAAATGCTACTCCTTTCAACAACTTTTTCTTGTAGAGGAAGTTTCTAATCTCGACGCCTAGACCATATAATATGGAGAAGGGCATAAATAAAATTCTTGCTAGAAAGTTTTGTATCATTGATGCAAAAGTAACATAGATTTATAAAAATTATCGAATATGCAAGCATTGCTGCTTTGTGCAGGTTTGGGTTCTAGGATGAAGGAGCTTACAAAAGACAAGCCGAAGGCCTTAGTCACATTACATGACAAGCCTTTATTGGCCTGGAATATGCAAAAACTTAAAGCTTCAGGGTTCAAGAAGGTGGTCATAAATGTGCATCATTATGCTGACCAGATTTTAGATTACCTCAAAGAAAATGACAATTTTGGCTTGGAAGTGAGTATTTCCGATGAGCGTAAGCAATTATTAGACACAGGTGGCGCTGTGAAAGCTGCATTGCCGTATTTGGACGCCGATGAGCCTATCTTGATTCATAATGTAGATATTATCTCAGACCTTGATTTAGCTGCCATGATGAATGCTCATTTGTCTGGTGGTCAACTCGCTACCTTGGCCGTACGTACCAGAAAGACTTCTCGTTATCTGATGTTTGAGGAGGAAACTAAGCATCTGACTGGCTGGACGAATATCGTCACCAATGAGGTGAAGTTGAGTCGTATCACGACTATGATGGTGTCCAATTTTGGCTTCAGTGGTAT
Source organism: uncultured Saprospiraceae bacterium (assembly GCA_938022165.1). Lineage (GTDB taxonomy): Bacteria > Bacteroidota > Bacteroidia > Chitinophagales > Saprospiraceae > JALZVN01. Next base: position 7,027 of record CALIEI010000235.1, read on the forward strand.
TCATATTATTGATCGAGATATTCAATCTTTTTTCCCAGAGGCCAATGCTTTTTCTATGATCGATGTATATCTGGAAGCTGCGAGAACGAAAAACATCTTAGCCTACGAGCATGATGAGGATTACTGGCATGATGTGGGTAAGCCGGAGAATGTGGAGTTGGCGGAGCGGGCATTGGGGAAGTAGAAAGAGCACATTAGCGGGTCACTTATATGACTCTTATATGGTTCAAAAAAAATTGCATCTCTGACGAGTTCTTAACCACCTAAGTTACCTAAGACCTCTCTAGCATGCACAAGGCACCTAAGTTTTTTCTAAGGTAACTTGAGCAAGTAAGAGAAGCTAAGGTGTCTATGGTGTTTTCCCGAAGCTGCTTTGCATCTCTATCGAGTTCTTAACCACCTAAGTTACCTAAGTCCTCTCTAGCATGCACAAGGCACCTAAGTTTTTTCTAAGGTAACTTGAACAAGTGAGAGAAGCTAAGGTGCCTAAGGTGTTTTCCCGAATCTGCTTAGCCTTTATTTATTCCTTAATCACCTAAGCCAATATGGCATAGAGATCGTTCACAAGAGATCTTTTACCTTCATTTACTATATTTAGACAGTTGAAGTTAATTAGTAATCCCTTTGAACATTGTAGCAGCCTCATATAGGTTAATAATTGTGCATCAAATATGGGAATCAAGCCGTCACATGATTTAAGTTCTACAACTATTGCTTCCTCGACTAAAAAATCACATCTGAGATTTGTAGTAATTTTGGTGCCTTTATATTCAAACGGAACTATTAATTCAGATTCAAAATTCAATCCTTTATTTTTTAGTTCCACTTTCATACAATTGTGATATGCACTTTCAAGTAAGCCGGGACCTACTAATTTGTGTACCTCAATTGCAGCACCCGTTATTAAATATTCTAATTCACTAATGTTCTTTTTGTTAATTTCCATTTACCCAACCTTTTTATCCTTCAACAAATAATTCCCTACTGCGCACTCGAGGCAGCGACGCTTATCACAATAGTGCTTCTTCAAATGAATCAAGGACTGACTCTCTGCGGCCGACTTAGAAACCAAATCCAGGCCCTTCCAAAAACGAGTGATATGATTATTCTCTGCGCGCAGAGACTCTAGCAAGCCCAACGCCTTCTCCTTATACTCCTCACTCCCGATACTTATTCCATAAGCAAACAACAAGGGCACCACCCCATTCACCAAAATGAGATCAATCATATTCGCACCCAAAGACTTTGCAGAAGCTTGACTCTCCTTGTCAAAAACAAAATGTGTCTTCCAATAATTATTCAAAGACAAAGCGAACATAGCCTTCAACTCCTTCACATTTTGAGCAGCCAATAGCTTAGAAAATAAAAACTCTGTTTTAAAAATAAAGAAAGCAAACTGTGCAATCCGGATACTAGGAAAATTGGCCGGACGCATGCGCATAAATTTCCAAGCCGTCTGCGGGATCGGATTCAAACTATATTTATTACAAAGAAATTTAAACTCCCGTTTCAATTTTTGAGGATATGCATCCGTGAAATCCTTATCCAACATACCCGCTTGCCCAAACAACAAAGCCTCTATTTGTAAAAGTTGATCCTTATGCTTAGAGAGAATCTTCCAGTCCATACTATGGCACAGCATTTCAAAAGCATCAGCATTTACACTGAGCCCAAAACAACGCCCGATAAATTTATAGCACACCGCATTCCAATCTTGTTCATTGCGCGTGAGGTCCTGCAAGATCAATTCCGTCTTAGCCTCCAATCTTTCTATCAGCACTCGATCCAACCACATCGAGGTAACATGCTCAGGTACTTTTTTGAATTGCTCCAAACAGGGAATCTTATATTCATTGTACAGGAGTTCCAGATAGTTTCCCTTGACTCCAGTGTGTACCCGCTTGCTCAGATCTAGACACGGAATCTTCTCTCCGTTTCGCCGAGTTACTCGCGCATCCTCCTCAAAGACGACATGCAAAATGACATTGTCATACGCGCGATCCTCTTCATGACGATGCGTATACCATTGAGATGATTGGAGGTGCATTTCGATATTGCCAGCCCACTCCGTACCCCCGATCCGCAGCCGCCCATTCAGAAAGTCTGGCCCCGCATGGTGATTGTGCATTCCAAAGTTGATTATCTCTATCGCCTCCCCGTCCGTTGTACGCAGATCGGTCAGATCGAATCGTTTCGTTTTCCACACAAAGTGGAGGAAGTCTTCTTTCATTTTGTTTTATGTCTTTATGAATTGTTCGGTAATAAATTTTAAATCACTGATAATATGCATTAAGATGGTGGCAGCTAGCCTTTAAGTCGCAGCTATTCTAGCACTTACACTTCTTTGATTTATGATTTTACAAAAATTACCGAACCGTTCTCTATAAATAAGACGTCTGTGAAAGATGGATTCCATAAATAAGTGAAAGTTTTTTTTGGGGCCATCCACTGATCCCTCGGTTTCGTCCTTCGCTGTCCATCTGATTAGCATCAGATTTCACCGAAGGACTCACTCGGGATGTGGTCGGGCTCTCCGTTCCTACACCTGGAGCCATCGCGCTAAGCTATGCACACCAGGCATACCACTGCGATCCCTTGTCCTCTAGGGCTCCGGCTAGACCGCCTCGCCTGGGAAAATTCAGAAACCTGATTTATTATTTTTCTTGATCAGATTACTCCTTTTTATATACGTATCTTTAAATACTATTTTGCCAAAAACTAAAATAAAGCTTATGAGATACCTACTAACCATTATATTCGGCAGCCTTGTTTTTTTATAATACATCAAGCGGGCCTGCGCGTATGATGAATTTAAAAATCTTGTGCAACAGCGTAGGTATGTCACAAGCCATTTAAAATTGATATGATCAAAGTGCGATATGTTATGTTGTTACTGTCTATGTTTTGGC
>CALIEI010000236.1 GCA_938022165.1 uncultured Saprospiraceae bacterium
ATTAGCACTAAAAAAAATTAATTACTTTTGAGTAAAAACAAATATGTTCACAAAATCGTGTTTATTAAAATTAGTGATTGGCATTTCCGCCTTTGTTCTGATCGGATTTGCAGCGCTATACTTTTATCATAATGAAGATAAGCCTACCGGTAAAAGAGGGCCAGCTGCTGAGCAGTTGACAAATAAAATGTGGGATGCGATCAATGTTGACGCATGGAATGAAATCAACTATATCGCTTGGAATTTTGCAGATCGTCAACAATATGTCTGGGACAAGAAGAGGCATCTGGTACAAGTGAAGTGGAAAGATACAGAAGTGTTCCTTGACCCAAATAGTATAACAGGTAAAGCAAGCATAGATGGAGAAATGCTTATAGGAGACGCAGCATCAGCTACCATAAAACAAGCTTGGGACTTTTTCAACAATGATTCTTTTTGGCTCAATGCTCCTGCTAACGCAAAACAAACAGGAACGACAAGAAGTATTGTAAATGGAGATGGCGGTGAGGAGCAATTGCTCGTAACCTACACCAGTGGAGGAACCACGCCTGGAGACTCTTATCTTTGGAAATTGGATCAAAACGGTAGACCGCTGAGCTATAAGATGTGGGTCAAAATAATCCCCGTTGGAGGCATGGAATTCACCTGGGAAGATTGGAAGGATGTCGGCAATGGGGCTATGATCTCTACAAAGCACGTCAATCCTGCATTTACACTTCATTTAACGGACATAAAAATAGGGGACACATATACAGATTTCGGTTTTGATTCAGACCCTTTTGAGGAGCTAGCACGTAATAAAAATAGCGAACAAAACGTACCTACTACACAAAGCGTAAATTGATCGCCTTATAAACAGAAATTAATAAGTATCTTGATCCGGAATTTAATATTTTTAAGATGAAACGTTCAACTATAGAACCAGAACAAAAAGCCCTTGAAATCAATCTGGATGACAAAGTCTACGGAACATTCTCAGAGATTGGTGCCGGTCAAGAAGTAGCACGCTTCTTCTTTCAAGCAGGCGCGGCAGCTGGTACTATAGCCAAAACCATGTCAGCTTATGACAAGGTTTATTCTGATGAAATTTACGGTCCTGAACCAAGTGGAAGATATGTTTGTGAATCTCGCATCTACAAGATGCTGGATCACGAATATGATCTGATGGAAAATCGTCTAGAAACCGAAAGACCCAATACCAAGTTTTTTGTTTTTGCGGATACGATCGCAGCCTTGAATTATCATCGTACCATCAAAGGTGATGGTTGGCTAGGACTACGCTTTCAACTGCACCCAAAAGGAGCACCAAACGATATCGTACTTCACGTAAAAATGTTAGATAACGACACCCTACTCCAACAACAAGCGGTAGGTATCTTAGGGACCAATCTTATATACGCATGTTACAAGTATGCACACGATGCTGAACTTATGGTGCAGAGTCTAATGGATAGTCTCAAAGGGAGAATTGCCATAGACATGATTCGTATCACTGGACCGGATTTTCCAGATTTAGACAATCGCTGGTTAAGCCTTATGCTAGTTAAGCATGGCTTGTCGAAAGTAGCCATATTTGATAGCGATGGAAAAAATCAACACGCATCTGAATTTTTATATAGAAAGTCAGTCCTTGTAGTTCGTGGTAGTTACCGTCCTCCGACATTGGTCAATCAAGACATGATCAATAAATCCTGGACGCAATTCAGAAATGAAGATGTTGTAGATCCCAAAAAATCCTATTTATTAGCGGAGATCACTTTAGATAACCTCAAAGGAGTGAATGGAGAAATCGATGACAAAGATTTCTTGGACAGAGCAGACTTGATGTGCGCTATGGGATTGACTGTCGCGGTGACAGATTGCGAACAGCACGAAAAACTCTTGACGTACCTCAAGGATTATAAAGTACCAAAGATCGGATTAGTGATTGGGGCAGCTCCATTGGAACGTCTCTTCAAGTTTAAGCACGAGATAAATGATGGTCGGTTACTAGCTTCTCTTGGAGAATTGTTTACCGATCTTGTCAAGGTCTATGTCTACCCAATGATGCAAGCAGGTAGCGAAGAAATGATCACTAGCAAAAATCTGCCTGTGATAGAGGATATTCGATTTTTGTACCAGCACTTATTAGAGAGTGGCCAGGTCGTTGACGTCGAAGACTATGATTCGAACCTGCTCCACATATACTCTAAAGAAGTACTAAAAATGGTGCAATCTGATATGGGGGATTGGGAAAAAATGGTACCCGAAAAAGTATCTAAAGTGATCAAAGAGAAATATCTTTTTGGTTTCCCTAGTGAAAAATTAGAATTCAAATATTGAAGCGAATAGCGGTATGATAAAATACACATTGTTTTTGGGGCTGCTCATTTGTTTGTTGTCATGCGCAGCAGACAAACCCTCTCAAAAGACTCCAGCAGTCAGTGAAGCAAGCGTAGGTTCTGAACAAAAAGTAACACCAGAAGTGAAAAAGGACTTTTCAATAGAAATGATAATGGGCAAATTCAATCCTGAAAAGGAAGTTGAATTTGTAGAAATTGATTTACAGCACGCTTCTAACAAGGGTATGTATATGCAGCGAGAAGCCTATGAAGCATTTCTAAAAATGACTGCTACAGCAAAGAAGGATAATATTTCATTCAAGATTATTTCAGCAACACGAAATTTTTTCCGACAAAAAACGATTTGGGAAAAGAAATGGAATGGTCAAACTAAGGTAGATGGAAAGGATCTTTCTAAATCGATCAAAGCACCTAAAGATCGTGCCCTTAAAATTTTAGAATACAGCTCTATGCCTGGTACTTCTCGCCATCACTGGGGTACAGACATAGATATCAATAATCTGGAGAATAGTTATTTCGAAAAAGGACAAGGAAAGCTTGAGTATGATTGGTTAGTGGCTAATGGTCCTAGCTTTGGTTTTTGTCAACCTTATTCCCCAATTGGCCCTGAACGCCCTAAGGGTTACTTTGAAGAAAAGTGGCACTGGTCTTATATGCCTATTTCAAAACCTCTCACTGATGCTGCCGAAGCAAAATTGCGCAATGAAATGATCTCCGGATTTGATGGTTCAGAAACAGCGGTAAAGATTGATGTTGTTAAGCATTTTGTGTTGGGGATTAATCGGGCATGCCGCCATTAGAGTAATTATGAATTATGAGTGATGAATTGCCTTGCTTAATGGTTAAAAAAATTTAAACATTAAGGTAGTGAAGAGATGAAGAGGCATTAAGTTTTCCTATTCTATATCTTGGCACAATCTCCAATCGAGCACTTAATTTTTTCTTAATCCTTTCATGTCTTAATGGTTCAAAAAATTTAAACATTAAGGTAGTGAAGAAATGAAGGGGCATTAAGTTTTCCTATTTTATATCTTGACACAATCTCTAATCGAGCACTTGATTTTTTCTTAATTCCTTCATGTCTTAATGGTTCAAAAAAATCAACATTAAGGTAGTTAAGAAATGAAGAGGCATTAAGCTTCTCTATTTTATATCTTGGCACAATCTCTGATCGAGCACTTAATTTTTTCTTAATCCCTTCATGTCTTAATGGTTCAAAAAATTTAAACATTAAGGTAGTGAAGAAATGAAGAGGCATTGAGCTTCTCTATTTTATATCTTGGCACAATCTCCAATCTTGTACTTAATTTTTCTTTATTCCTTCATGTCTTAATGGTTCAAAAAAAATCATTCTACCTCGACGATTCAAAAGAAATAGACATTTTAGCCTATCTTTGAGGAAAAAAGAAAATGGCGCTAACACCATCAAATATGATAGCCTTAGGTACCAAGGCACCAGATTTTACATTACCAGATACAGTAAGTGATAAAACACTTTCCTTAGTAGACATCAAATCAGACATAGCTACAGTAGTCATGTTTATCTGCAACCACTGCCCATATGTTATTCATGTCAATGATGAGATCGTCAACATAGCCAATGACTATCTTCCAAAAGGTGTAAAGTTTGTAGCCATCAGTTCAAATGACGTGGAGAACTATCCTGTCGATTCCCCTGAAAACATGAAAGCCTTTGCAGAAGATGCTGGATACAAATTCCCTTATCTCTATGATGAAAGTCAAGAAATAGCAAAAGCCTATGATGCGGCTTGCACACCAGACTTTTATATTTTTAATGGAGACTTAGAGTTAGCCTACCGTGGCAGAATGGACGCCTCCTCCCCCGGCAATGATGAAGAAAATAATGGATCAGAACTCAGAGCTGCAATTCAAGCTATGCTAGAAGGAAATTCAGTGGCTACTGACCAATACCCAAGTATGGGCTGCAATATCAAATGGAAAA
>CALIEI010000237.1 GCA_938022165.1 uncultured Saprospiraceae bacterium
TTTTAATAGATAATTTATCAGTTTTGATTAAAACAAATTGTAAAAGTATTCTTGATAAGCTTGCGAGATATTGCTGTTATGATAAGAGAAAGGATAGGAAAAATTATTATCAGTTTAGATATAAGTTAAAATTAGGTTGACGCACATGCTTGGAGGGGCGATATAAGCTTCCTTGAATACCTAAGGTTGTCCACGATAGCTTAGCCAATTAATAATTCATCACTCATAATTCATAATTAAAAAAGGCGATGCGGTTCAGCAAGAGCCCTAGAGGACAAGCGGTGGAAGTGGTATATCCATGTGCGTTGGCATTTTGTGGGCAGGCATGGATGTAGGAACGGACGGCGCGACACTAGGTATGTATGCGTTGGCCCCGGTAGAGACAAGGCACGCCTTGTCTCCTGCGCGCAGGCCCATACCGCCGTGATGGCCCCAAAAGATAAGCTTAAATTAACCACCTCTCCAATTGCATGATAGAATCAAAGAAATCATTCATAACTCATAATTCATCACTCCTCCGATATAAGTCTAAACGTTTTTCGATGATGCACACAAGGTCCGTTGGTCACGATGGCCGCACGATGCGCCTTGGTAGGATAGCCCTTATTGCTCTGCCATGCATAGTGTGGAAATTTTTTGTCCAGCTTGAGCATGTAATCGTCCCGATACGTTTTGGCTAAAATGGAAGCTGCTGCGATAGAAGCATACTTGCTGTCTCCCTTTATGACACACACATGCGGGATACCGAAGTAGGGAGTGAAGCGATTGCCATCAATGAGCAAGCACTCTGGACGCATTTTTAATTTGTCGATGGACTTGTGCATGGCTTTGAAGGAGGCATTGAGAATGTTGATCTTTTCTATTTGTCGAGGAGATACGGAAGCTACTGCCCAAGCAAGCGCTTCTTTTTTGATCCGCTTACGAAGATCGTTCCTAACTTCGGCGGTCAAAAGTTTTGAATCATTGAGTTCGTGCAGTTGATGTTTTTGGGGGAGGATGACTGCTGCCGCAAATACGGGACCCGCCAAACAACCACGGCCTGCTTCGTCACAACCCGCTTCTATGATTCCCTTCTTGTAGTATGGCGCCAGCATGTTATAAATGTAGGTGAATGTAAATATGTTCTACACAAATATAATTAAGGTTTAATTCGATATTGAAGACATGTGCAAATATTATCAACACGAATAAAAGTAATTGAAAATATGAGTCTAAAAAATGGCTGTAGATTGATGGAAAATTGATTTTTCGAGTTACAAAAATCAAAATATATTGAACAATGATTATGAAGATTTTGCATAAAAAACGATGGTTCGATAAATAAAATACTTTATGTGTAAAATATTGATATATAGCGCATTGTATAGATTATCACAAATTTAAATTTAAAAAATAAATATGTGAAAATCTGCTGTTTTAAGTATGTAGCTACAGAATAAATTCGTTATTTTGATACTCTTTGAAGTAACTACAACACACGGGTATTTATGTCGATAAACAAAAATAAAAATGAGGACCATTTCCTTACGCTTGTAAAAAACTTCGAAGCAGCTAGCGAAGCAGACAAACCTGTAACATTTATAGAACCTGAATATCTAAAACTAGCTGAATATTATCGAGACAATAACCATTTTAGCCAAGCTCATTTTGTACTTAGAGAAGCACTGACTTATTATCCTTCTTCTTCGCAGTTACATTTTAAAAAAGCGGAACTACTATACTCAGAAAAGAAATTGGAAGAAGCGCTAGAATCATTAGAGCTGGCAGCGATCTATTCTCCAGATGACCTTGATGCTGTTTTGTTGAAGGCAGATATCCTAAATGACAAGGGTAGCAATCAAGAGGCCTTAGCTATTTTGGAATCAGCTCCTACTACTAATGACACTGACTTGTCAGACGTGTTATTGTATAAGGCGATGATCTATGAACGTTTGCATGATCTAGATGAAATGTTTGAGTCTACCAAAATGGCTTTATTGGTAGATCCATTTAATGAAGAAGCATTAGAGCACATTTGGTGGTGTGTGGAACTTACAGGGCGATACGAAGAGAGTATTGAACTTCATCTAAAGCTATTAGATAAGAGGACGTATTCTTATTTGGCTTGGTACAATCTAGGCTACGCTTATTTCAATGTAAACAATTTTGAAGAAGCAGCTGAATCACTAGAATATGCAACCATAATAAATACTAACTTTCAAGATGGGTTTTTGATGGCTGGTGAGGCTTATATTCAGATAGAGGAATATAGCAAAGCACTTGATCTCTATAGTGAACTATTGACCCAAAGCTATGATAAGAGTGAGATTTATACCAAGATGGGTATTTGCCACTTTCATAATGGGCAAGCGGTTACTGCCTTTCATCATTTCAAAAAGGCTATTCGATTAAACCCTAAGAATGCCATGGCGCATTATAATATAGGGGAGTACTATTGTCAAATAGGGCAGTGGCAAAAAGGTATAGATGCCTACTTATTGGCCATGCAGATAGAAGATAGAAATGAAGTATTCTACGCGGCCATCGCTGAGGCTTTTGAAAAACAAGGTGAGCTAGAAAAAGCACTTCCTTTTTATCAACAAGCAGCGGATATTGCCGCTGACATTCCTGACTACTGGATTCTATTAGCCATGTTTTATATTAATCAAGAAGCCTACAATGAAGCGCTTAAGGTTATAGAAGAATCAAAGAGTTGCACTTCTGGGATAGGTTTATCGTTATGCGAGATTGTTTGTTTGTATCATCTAAATGATAAGATCGGAGCAGAATTTTTACTTAGAAAGTTTATGACTCAAGATCATACAAAGATAGAACGCTTGTTTGAGTATGGTCCCGCTTTATACCACGATTTCAGTATTAGAAGCATCATCACCTTTATGTATCCAAATTAAGAATTGTAGCAAATTGTCTATTCATAATTCATAACTATCCACTCAATCTTCTTGCTCAAAACTCTTGCTCTTGCTGCTAACCTCTTGCTCTCTACGCTAACCTCTTGCTGTTTTACCTCTTGCTCTCTACTCACCCCTCTTGCTGTTTCACCTCTTGCTCTCTACTCTAACCTCTTGCTGTTTCACCTCTTGCTCTCTACTCAACCCTCTTGCTGCTACCCTCTTGCTGTTATCAGATTCCTTTCTTGAAAGACCTCAGATTGCTAGAAATGCTAACATGATTAGAACCTCCGGCTACATGATAAAATCCGTGACCAAATTCGATACCAAATCTTTTAAATTTAAGTCCTAAGCCAAAAGCAAAACCGGCTGCAGTTCGGAGTTGATTTACATTGAGTTCTTGTCTTCTTTGATGGTTGTATCCAAGACGGATGCGAAAGTTTTCGCGCTTACCAAAAGTAAATTCACCATTAATCACAATATGCCTAGCTAGATTTTCAAAAAAGACATCTATGTTAGAATCTTCAGTAGGTGTGTCTGTAATGAATAAAGTATTCTCTTCAGAATTGGGGTCATCAAAGGTGATGTTCCATCTTTGCAAATCATGATAAATGATCGACCATCTAAATGGGAGGTGGGCTAACCTTTTAGAGATGCCGACTTGTAGGTCAAAAGGCAAAAATTCGGATTCACCATTGTATGTCGTTATTTGTCTACCTAGATTTTTAGCTACCAAGGCAATGTTGAATTGCTTGCTGGTATCAGCATATAAGAGACCTATATCAGAGTTTACACCAAAAGAACTATACTCTGCTAATCTTGAACTGATAATGCTGCCATTGACGCCGATGCTAAGCTTTTCATAAAGTCTTTTTGAAGCACCTAAAATGATAGCTGTTTCGCTCGCCTTAAAAGTACCTTCTATTTCACCAAAAATATTAGCTGCCTGAAATTCACCATAGTTGATAAATTTTGCCCCTCCAGAAAGTGTGATGTCCCACTTATCTAGATAATGGCCATAACCAAAATATCCTGCATTGACATCTGCCAAGTAGAAGTTATAGTTAAAGGAAAGTTCTTGGTGCATATTGGGATTCAATGCAGCTGGATTATTATATCCAAGTACAACATCACTGTCATCTTGCACCGCAATTACATGCCCTCCCAATCCAGTAACCCTTGCAGATGAACTCAAATTTAAAAATTCATAAACATGTTCACCTCCAACTTGCGCGCAGAGTTGAAAGCTAAACAGTAAAAGTGTTATCCAGAGTAATAGTTTGTTCATCTTCTATCTTTAAGATTCTTCCCGCTTCCAGGTTGTTATACAGGTACCAAGATCGCAGTCCATCTTTTTAAATAATTTGCCATCTTCGTCATAGAGTTCTAGTGGGCCGTGCTCTCGGTTGCCATCTATATTCTCCTCAGTAGTCTTATAGGTTCCTTTAGCTTTGATATTGCCATTAGCATGATACTCTATAAAAGGACCATTCTCCTCGTTTCCTTTGAATTGCACTACTTCTTTGAGTTGTTTGTTTTTGTGATAAAACTTCCATTCGCTATCCATCATTCCGTCGACGTACTGTCCTTCAGATTCTAGCACATTCCCATCATAGAAACTTTTGTATGGACCTTCATAGTTAGCATTCTTATAAGTTTCAACAATCAAGGTATCTCCGGTTTCATAAAATAGAATTCTGTTGCCTTCTAATTTGTTGTTCTTATAATCAGATTGTTGCTCTACTTTTCCGTTGGGGAAATATTTATAATGGATGCCTTCAATGAGGCCTGTCTCCTTGTCAATATTGTAGGACTCGGTCAAGATTCCATTTTCATCATGCTTTTGGATATGCTCGTATTTCCCCTTACATGAAAAGAGGCTAAAAGCAATAATGGCGGTCAGGAATAGAATGTTTTTCATACTTAGCTTATAACGTTAAATGTAATAAAAGAGTATGGCTGGCGCTATAGGAAAACCTCCAAATTGGTGTTTTAATGACATACAGCTGCCGCTAAATAGCAAAAGCCCATCTTGAAGTGCAAGATAGGCTTTTACTATAATTTAAAATAGTGTGTGATTTCTCTACTATTATGCAGAGTATGCACGCATTAAGATTGGATTTCTTCCGATTGACTCGTAGTGAATATCCAAGCTCTGCATTTTGTGCATGTCATATAAGTTTCTTCCGTCAAAGATTGCTCTATTGCCTAGGGCAGCAATTACTTTTTCGAAGTCTGGTGTTCTAAATACGCTCCACTCAGTAATGATGGCTAAGGCGTCAGCCCCTTTAAGCGCATCATATTGGTTTTCAGCGAAAGTGATCTTGTCACCATAAAGTTCTTTTACATTGTCCATTGCTTCAGGATCAAATGCCTGAATGGTAGCTCCTGCTTCTAATAGCTCATCAATGATATAAAGCGCTGGTGCTTCTCTGATGTCGTCTGTATTAGGCTTAAATGCAAGCCCCCAGATAGCAATGGTTCTTCCCTTAAGATTACCGCCAAAGTGGCTTAAGATCTTTTGAGATAATATCGTCTTTTGAATAGTATTTACTTCCATCACTGATTTCAAAATCTTGAAATCATAGTTGTGTTCGCCAGCCGTTTTAGCTAAGGCTTGTACATCCTTTGGGAAGCAAGATCCTCCGTATCCAACTCCTGGAAATAAGAATCTTTTTCCAATTCTATTATCACTACCCATACCTTTACGAACCATATCTACATTAGCAGATACTGCTTCACAAAGATTTGCGATTTCATTCATGTATGAAATTCTAGTAGCTAGATAAGAATTAGCTGCATATTTTGTCATCTCTGCTGAACGCTCGTCCATGAAGATGATAGGATTACCTTGTCTAACAAATGGATCATACAACTGCTGCATGATTGCTTTTGCCTTTGCAGAAGAAGTACCAATAACCACACGGTCAGGCTTCATGAAGTCATCAACAGCAACCCCTTCTCTAAGGAATTCTGGATTAGAAACAACATCAAATAAATCTTCTTTCAAGTTAGCTGCAAGTTCGCCATGAACTTTTTCAGCCGTACCTACTGGTACTGTACTCTTGTCAATAATAACCTTATAGTCCTTAATGATAAATGAAAGATCTCTAGCGACTCCCATGATATATGATAAGTCAGCAGATCCATCCTCGCCTGGAGGAGTAGGTAGAGCTAAAAATATGATTTCAGCATCTTTAATGGCATCTTCTAAGCTAGTAGTGAAGTGCAATCTTCCTTGCTTAGTGTTTCTTTCGAAAAGCAATTCTAGTCCAGGTTCGAAAATTGGTACAATACCATTTTTCATTTTCTCAACTTTGGCTTGATCAATATCGACACAAGTAACATTATTTCCTGTTTCTGCAAAACAAGTTCCAGTTACCAAACCGACGTATCCAGTTCCGACTACGGCAATATTCATGGATGAAATTTTTAATTTAACAATTAGTAATAAAAAAAATTGAACGTCAAAACATTGACAAGAAGTGATTTGGGATACAAAAGGTACAAAAAATAACTTTTGTAGCACAATATCTACTCTTGAAACTTAGGTGGTTCAAGTACCCTTAGTAGAGTAAATATTGTGCCAAAAAGAATCCTTATATTTAATCTTTTGATTTAGTATAAGTTAAATCTATTGTCTTGAATATCAGCATCTTTTTTCAAGGCCTCCATTAAAGCAGTTCTTGCTAATGTTTTTACCTTGTTAGACTGAATTCTCTTTGTGCTGGCTAGATCAGATCCAGCTGATTCATTCTTATTTAAAAGTTGAAGAACATAAACTCCATTTTCTCCTTGTATTGGTGCAGATACTTGATCCACATTCATGTTCATAAGTGCAGCTATTACTTTTGGTTCATTTCCAATATCACGGATATTTAAAGTGCCCCCATTGATACCTGTTAAGTTATCCACGCTAGTGCCGTACTGAGCAGCTACTGAAGCTAGATCTTTATTCGTAGTGGCACTAGAGATTAAAGCAGCCTTCTTTTGATTCATTACCATTGGTCCTATCTCAGACTTTAAGCTTTCAGTGGATGGCATTCCCGCTTTTTGTACACCTGCTAGAGAGGCTAAAACGTACTTAGAATCATAATTTTCATAAGTTCTAGGATTGCTATATCGATACACATAAAACTCTGGAGCAAGATCTCCGACATTGGTATCCTCATCAAAAGACCATCTGATCATTTCTCTAGATGAAGGATCTTGTCCTAATGTCCCAATGATATAATCATTTCTCTTAAGGTTATTAGTTGTAGAAACAGTAAGTGAAGGATCGTTAGCTGCTAATGCTGCAAGTTGTTCACCTGTAGTATTGGTATCCACAAATTCTTGAACCTTTTCTCTAATTGCTTTTTGAGTCTTGTCACTAGGTATTATTGATCTAGTCAAGTAAGCCACCTTTACACTCTCGTCTCTATTCAAAAATTTCTTATCATTAATTTTTACTAGGTGTGCTCCAAATTGAGTCAACACAGTATTCACTGATCCTACTTCAGCGTTATAAAAAACAAGGTCATTAAAAGGACCAACCATAGCACCTTCTGCAAAGTATCCCAAGTCTCCACCTTGATCAGCATTTGATGCATCCTGACTTACTTGAGCAGCAAGGTTTTCAAAGCTTTCACCATTATCTAAAGCTGTCTTGACGCTGTCGATTCTTGTAATCGCTGCAGCAAAAGAATTAGGGTCACTTGGATTAGCTCTAATCAAAATGTGCTGTGCTTCAACTGAGTCTGGCACTACTTTACGATCAGATATTTTTGCTAATTTATAAGTAGTTCCTTCGAGGTACGGTCCTACTACAGAACCGATTGGAAGAGATACCATTTGGTCAGCTATCTCAGGTGATAGAGTGTTTTTCTTTAAATAGGCATTCGCCATACTTCCACCATTAGACAATACATAAGTAGAGTCATTTACAGAATTTCTGAAACCGTTCTTCAAAGTATTTAACTGGTTGTAGTAGGTAAGTGAATCTTCACTTGATGGATATACATCAAAAGAAACATAGTTGATTCTTCTAGTTTCTTCATCAGTCATGTATGCAGCTTTGTTCGCATTGATATAGTTAGTGTAGTCCTCATCAGATACACTCACTTCGCTATCATCTACATCGCTAAAAGGAATTTTCACATAGTCAAAATCAAAAATAGTACTAGTCTCTTTTCCAAATGACTCCGCCATCCAGTTAGGAGTGTACAGCCCTTGAGAGACCATAGCAGTGAATTTTTCTTGCATTCTATTTTTCTTAACCTGGCCAACAAGTTCTTCCATGTATGGTTCGTTAAGCGTAGATCTGTCACCGTTAAGTTTGCTTTTTATATCTTGTAGTGAAGCCATATCTACTTGACCAGTTTGCGGATTTCTGAATACTGCTTGTACTACTGGGCTAATATTGTTGCCAAAAAATAGATCATTCAACTCTTCTTTACCTACATTCAAGCCAAGATTTCCACCTTCTTTTTCTAATAGGGTCTTCTCTAAGTAGTAGTTCCAAATTTGGTCTTTTACACCATAAGTTGAGCCCGTTGCACCTCGGTAGAAAATCTCCTCAGTTCTACGCACCGAGTTGTAATCAATCTCTTCTCCATTGATCATCCCAAGTGTGTTGGTAGGTCTGTTACCTAGAGCACCTGTATTGCTGTTGAACATATCCATCATGATGAATGATGCCAAACCAATACCGATAAAAACGATTAGTATCCAACTTCTACTTCTAATACTGCTGATTAAAGCCATTATATATTTAGTTTATTGTTGAAGAAATTTTCAAACAGAAATTCATGTTTTTCAAAATCTTCTATAATTAATTATATTAAAAAAGTCTGCGAAGGTACAACATATAGCCAATAAATTCAAGCATTAGAGGCCCCTTATACCGCTATTTATGTTTCTTAACAGACTGGTTCTGATCATCCTAGATGTAGGGCCGCTGCATGCAACTCGTCATAAAAATCATCGCCGTACTTCCGCTTGATAGCATCTTGTACGAAAATATAAACAGGTAGTTGCTCCTTTTTACCCAGCTCACAGGCTGCACTGCAAATATCCCATTTGTCGTAATTCAGCGCTTCAAAACCTATATTATCATCTTTACTCACCCTTAACGGATATAAATGACAGGAAATTGGTTTTTTAAAATCGATAACGCCATCATTATAAGCTTGTTCTATGCCACAATGTGCGATACCTAGATCATCCTTCGTCATGAAGGCGCAGGCCTTATTTTTTACTAGACTAGTTCCAAATTCAGCAGGTTCTTCATTATATACATATGCCCCTTGCTCTTCGATTACAGAACGGCCTTCTTGGCTTAGATATGATTCAATTTTTGGATATATTTTATCTAAAATCTCCTTTTCTTCCTCCAATAATGGCGCACCCCAATCACCTTCCCAACAGCAGGCTCCCTTGCAGGACTTCAAATTGCATAAAAACTGCTTCTTAATCACGTCATCACTCACTAGGATGTCTTGAACTATTAGCATAAATGTATGTATCTTAAGGGTTTAAATAAGTGTAAGCATTCAGAATCTATCTTTTAAATACAACGTATTTATTGAATATGTTCTTTTAAAGGTATTGGTCATGGGTTTGAGAAGCAATTTAGTTATTTAAACTATTCAAATTTGCATTTTGTGATTTAAGTGACCCGTACTTAACAAAGCGAAATATCAGCATTAAAACGAGTGTATTATAAGCAACGCTTATTGGTAGTAGACTTTAGCAGAAGTTTCTCCTAATTAATAAGCAGTAGCAAAGAACTTACAGACCCATATGAAGAATATCATCCTGTGTATCGCCATTTCAGTCCTCTGTGCTTGTGGATCATCGCCTACGAGTCAAACATCAAAATCCAATTCTAACAGCTTTAATGGTCCGCTTTTTACTTTGCTTGATGCAAAAGAAACAGGTGTTGATTTTGTCAATGTAAACAAGCAAGACATCAATAGAAACATATTTTCTTATCACTATTACTTTAATGGAGGTGGAGTAGCAGTCGCGGATTTTGATAATGATGGACTACCAGATTTGTTTTTTACAGCCAATATGGGTTCAGACAAACTCTATAGAAATAAAGGCAATATGAAATTCGAAGACATCACAGCAAAAGCTGGAGTCGATGGATTTGGTCATGGATTAAAGAATACTTGGTCTACGGGAGTAACTATCGCAGATGTGAACAATGATGGATATATGGATATCTATGTTTGCAAATCTGGACTCTTCCCAAAGCCGATCGGGCTTAAAAATCTACTCTATATCAACAATAAGAATATGACCTTTACAGAGATGGGGTCAAAGTTTGGAATAGACGATGAGGGGCATTCCACACAAGCAGTCTTTTTTGATTATGATCAGGATAGAGACTTGGATCTTTATGTGTTGAATCATTCTGTTCGATTTGCTGAAAATATTTACACCCTTGAAACCATGCTAGATAAACCTGGTTTTCAAGAAATGCATTCAGGTAACTTTTATAAAAATGAGGGCGGTAAGTTCACCAAAGTAACTGAAGAGGTAGGGCTAATGAAATATGGTTTTGGATTAGGTGTAGTAGCTAGTGATATCAATCATGATGGCTGGACAGACCTATATGTTGCCAACGATTTTTCTCGTCCAGACGCTATGTATATCAATCAGAAAGACGGAACATTCAAAGATGAAATAAAAACAAAAACAGGACACATTTCCTACTACAGTATGGGCTGTGATATAGCAGACATCAACAACGATGGTTTGGTAGATATTCATGTTGTAGATATGGCGCCTGCTGATAATCTAAGATCAAAAACGCTAATGCCTTCAATGGATATAGACCTATTTTGGGACTTGCATGATAAGTATGGGCATCAGTATCAGTATATGTTTAATTCACTCCAACTCAATCAGGGTGAAGGTAGATTTAGTGAAATAGCTAAGCTATCAGGTGTGCACAAAACAGATTGGAGTTGGGCAACCCTTTTGGCAGATTTTGATAACGATGGGTACAAAGATTTATTTGTAACGAATGGCTACAAAAGAAACGCAATGGACAATGATTTTTCCAAAGAGTTTGCAGCTATGAAGGCCCAATACCAAAACAACCCACCCAATAATGTCAAGCAAGAATGGCTTACTAAACCTCCAACTTATAAACTCAAAAATCAGATTTATAAAAATAAGGGCAACTTAAAATTTGAAGCCAAAACCAAAGACTGGGGGATGGATATTAAGTCATTTTCCAATGGGGCGGCTTACGCTGATCTTGATCTCGATGGAGACTTAGATCTTATTGTTAATAACATAGACGATCCTGCATTTATTTATCGGAATAATAGCAAAGGCACAAACTACCTTGACATTAAGTTGACTGCAGGGGATAGAAATTTGCCATCCTTTAGTTGGAATGCAAAAGTAAAACTGTTTACAGCTGACGGTATCCAATTTCAAGAGCTAAGCCCTACCAGAGGATTTCAGTCTGTGGTAGATCAAACCTTGCACTTTGGATTAGGGCAATTAGATCAAGTAGATAGAATAGAAGTGACTTGGCCAGACGGGATCACTCAGTTTGTAGAAAATGTAAAAGCCAATCAGGTCTTAAAAATTGATAAAACTAAAGCCCAGCAAACTCCTTTTGCAAATGACAAGATTACTCCTCACTTTGCAGAAGCCAATGAATTGCTGAGTCCAGCCTTTGTGCATAAAGAAAACCCATATGACGATTTTATTGATGAGCTTTTGCTTCCGCACAAGAATTCTCAATTTGGACCATTTATTTCTAAGGGAGATGTCAATGGAGATGGACTAGAAGACTTTTTTGTTGGAGGTGCTTCTGGCCAAGCTGGTGCACTCTACTTGCAAAATGCAAGTGGCAAATTTACACTCAAGAACAATTCAGCCTTTACCAGCGATAGCAAAAGCGAAGACATGGATAGCGCCTTTTTAGATGTAGATCAGGATGGAGATTTAGATTTGTATGTGGTAAGCGGTGGAAATGAATTTGCCGCTAATGACCCTGTATATAAAGACAGATTGTATCTCAATGACGGGAAAGGAGTTTTTACCAAAAAGAACATCACAGTTCCTAATAGCTCTGGCTCTTGTCTAGTTAAGGAAGACTTTAATAAAGACGGCAAGATGGACCTTTTTGTAGGCGGACGTATGTTGCCAAAAACATATCCAAAACCTTCAGAAAGTTTTATCCTGATTGCTGATGCAGGCACTTTAAAAGCCAATCTATTCTCAGCGCCATTAGAGGAGCTGGGTATAGTGACTACGGCAACTGCTGCGGATATCGATCAAGATGGAGACCAAGACTTACTCATTGGTGGAGAGTGGGAACCCATTCGCTGCTTAGTTAACCAAGGAGACAAGTTCACTTTGAGATCAGAGTCGGACCTTGATGACAAAAAGGGGTGGTGGTCTTCATTGACACCCACTGACATTGATCAAGATGGTGATATAGATTTTATAGCGGGTAATCTTGGTATCAACTACAAATACAAGGCAACCAAGGAAGAGCCGTTTCATATCTATCTCAACGACTTTGATAATTCAGGTACGCAGGATATTGTTTTAGGGTATTATAATTCTGGTGTATGCTATCCATTGAGAGGAAGAGAATGTAGTTCTGAACAAATGCCATTCATCAAAGAGAAATTTCCAACCTATCACGCATTCGGATCTGCTGATCTAAAACAAGTCTATGGGGCAGCCTTAGATAAAGCTTATCACAGAGAGGTCAATTACTTCAAGAGTGTCTTGTTGAGAAACGAGGGTGGCCAATTCAAGGTCGAAGCATTGCCCAATGAAGCCCAAATTAGTAGTCTAAATGCTGCTGTTGTGGATGATTTTGATCAAGATGGCAATCTAGAGGTGGTGACAGCTGGAAACCTATTTGCGTCAGAAGTAGAGACACCTCGAAATGATGCAAGCATTGGACTTATGCTTGATGTGGATACAAATGGCAATCTCCAACCTAAACCAATGGCCCATTCAGGTGTTTATTTACCAGACGATGTAAAAGATATTGAGCTGATAAAGGATGCAAATGGCAACAATATCCTAATTGTAGCGAATAATAATAAAGCACTAAAGCTGCTTAAGCAGTCAAAGAATATAAATTAAAGCGAGGATGCAAATAACTAACTGAAAAATAAGGCATCGTAATACCATCAGCCCTATTAATCTCAGTAAAAATGGTTATTTTTGTACTCTCTCAATCAATATTTTAGAACGATAATTTAATACAAAGGAATTGAACGAGCACGGACACACAGAAAAAACAGATCCATTAAAGGATAAATTTCGCGAAAAGGCACTAGCATTAGCTACTGAGACAAGAGCCACGCTAAAAGAATTTGGCGGAATGAAAGTTGATGAAGTTACCCTCAAGCAGGTCTTTGGAGGTATGAGAGGGGTGAAAAGTATGATTTGGGAGACATCTCAGTTAGATCCTAATGACGGTATCCGTTTCAGAGGATATTCAATTCCCGAACTTAAAGAAAAACTACCAAAAGCTGAAGGAGGCAACGAACCGCTACCTGAAGGTTTATTTTGGTTGATGCTTGTAGGAGAAATTCCTACTGACGACGAAGTAGCTTGGTTGTCTAAGCAATGGAAGCAAAGAAGCAATGTGCCAAAGCATGTGTTCACAGTGTTGGATTCATTTCCGGTTACTGCGCATCCGATGACACAGTTATCTGCAGCTATCGTTGCTATGGGTACGGATTCATGCTTTTCTAGACGCTATGCAGAAGGTATGAGCAAGTCAGAGTATTGGGACCCTACTTATGAGGATACTATGAATCTGATCGCTAGGCTACCTCGAGTAGCGGCGTATATATATAGACGTTCTTATCACAAGGGCGAGCATATCAATCCAGACCTATCATTAGACTGGGCGGCAAATTTTGCCCATATGCTTGGAGTGTCTGAGAATCCAGACTTCAGATCATTGATGCGATTGTACCTTACTATCCATGCGGATCACGAAGGAGGTAATGCTTCAGCACACGCAACACACTTAGTAGGTTCTACTTTGAGCGATGCTTATTTTTCATTGGCAGGAGGTATGAATGCTTTGGCAGGACCGCTCCATGGCTTGGCTAATCAAGAAGTGATCAAGTGGATCTTCAAGATGGTAGATGCCCTAGGTACTACCAAACCGACCAAAGAGCAGATTGCTGATTATGTAAACAGCACACTTGCTGCGGGTAAGGTTATCCCAGGATATGGACACGCTGTACTGCGTCAACCAGATCCAAGATTTACCGCACAAAAAGTATTTGCAGAAGAGTATATCAAAGATGATGATATTGTAAATATCGTTTGGAAAATATTTGACGTCGTTCCTGGTATCTTAGGAGGCCTAGGTAAAGTTAAAAACCCATGGCCAAATGTAGATTCTCACTCAGGAGCATTATTGGTACACTACGGTATGAGAGAGTACAGCTTCTACACCGTGCTATTTGGTGTGTCAAGAGCGATGGGTGTACTAGCCGCATTATGTTGGTCAAGAGCCTTGGGTATGCCACTAGAAAGACCAAAGTCTCTAACTATAAAGTGGGTCAATGAGTACCTAGAGTCACAGAAAACTGCGGCAACGAATTCATAAGAATTATACTGTTTAATATATAGAAGAAGCATCAATCAGATTTTGGTTGATGCTTTTTTATTTGGGAGCTACCCGAGGTGGGCTCATCTTCATCCCAGCCCACCACCTCGGGTCGGGCGATCCGTTTGTATTCAGCACCACCTATAGACATGATGCATAGTCGTTCTTAGTCTCTCCTTTTCGTCGAGCCGTCAGAACTCCTTGCTTCATTGTCTATAGGTGGCACCTCATACCACTTCTCCCCCTAGCTCAAAAGATGATTATGTTGATTATAGAACTTCCTTATTGAATACATGTCCTACTATAATTCCCTCCCTATATTGTTTGTTTAATTTTATGTGCTGAAGGCATATAATACAAAAGCGATGGATTTCAACCCATCGAAAAGTATCGATAGAAATGGAGCCCTGAAAGGCCGACATAAGCCCAAGCCCGTATTGTGTAGATATTAATACGGAATAACATATGTCGCCCTTCCAAGCATGCGCATCAATCTAACAAAAACATATATAAATAATATGTAGTATAAAAAGAGCTGAATAGCTTTGTGATGACTTCACCCATCACTAACTAAACAGCTCAAAAATGTTATCTTCAATAATTACAAAATACCTTAAAGGTTTTGACTTGTCATCTCTTGCAAAATCCACAGGATTTACTAAACGACAAGGAGGCAAGATAAAGCCTTTTGATTTTTTATTATCATTTTTTCTGGCAGTTTCAACTAAGCAATTCTCTCTTAGAAAATGGTCACTAGAGTTGAGTCAACTTATAGGTCAAGAAATTAGTTTTCAAGCTATCGATAAAAAATTATCCTATCGACATCTTACATTTGTTAAACAGTTATTTAAACTTTCACTTCAAAACGCTGATTCATTTAATAGTTTTAGCGAAACAGAAATTTTGAAAAAGTATAATAGAGTACTAGTAGAGGATAGTACTATTATTAAGTTGTCAAAAAAATTATACTATCATTTTTCAGGTGTTTCAAATGGAAAATCTAAATCTGCAAATGCTAGAATTCAACTGTGTTTAAATTTGAAAGATGGAGCATTTGAAAATGTAGACCTTTGTACTTACTCAGAAAATGATACATCTTATTCCAGTCATATTTTAAGCCGGCTACAGAAAAATGATTTGATAATACGCGATTTAGGATATTGGAAACGAAGCGTTTTAATTGCAATAGATAAGCTTGATTCATTTTTCATATCTAGATTACGCAGTAATACAAAACTTTACAAATCGCTTGATAATGAAGACTTTAATTTGGTAGGTAAATTAAAAGCACTAGACCAGAGGGGGATTAAAGAGTTTGAATATAATTGTAGATTTGATCCAAAAGAAGAAACTACTTTTAGAATTGTTGGCGTAAGAGTAAGCCCAGATCAATTAAAACAAAGGGCAAAAAATGTTATTAAATCTAGGCACAGAGATAGCAAAATAACACCCAACTCAGAATACTTACTTAACTGGAGCATATATATTACTAATGTCTCACAGCAAGACATTAGTACTGCTGACATATATAACCTATATAGATTAAGATGGCATATTGAAATGGTATTTAAGAATTGGAAAAGTAATTTTAATATTCAAGAGTTATTGGCAAGTTCTATAGGTAAATGTCCAGCTAAGGTAGAGATGAAAATGTACTTAAGTTTAATCTACATTGTAATGATATACCAGCCAACATATAATGCTTTCTCAAAAAAGATATATGAGAAGAAAAAGAAAATATTAAGTCCCTTGAAGTATGGCCAGTTTTTAATAGATAATTTATCAGTTTTGATTAAAACAAATTGTAAAA
>CALIEI010000238.1 GCA_938022165.1 uncultured Saprospiraceae bacterium
CTTTCACATTACAACTTGTCAAAACAAGGCAAATACAAAGGAAAATGAGGGTTTGAAGCGATTTGTGCATCGTTGGGAAGATTTATTGATATATAATTAAAGCTATAACTATGCCTATATAACGCAGCCAATCACAAAAGGACATATCTAGAATTTTGATTTTCTAGTCTGAGTTATGCTTACTTCTTTACATTGAGCCCCATTGCCATTCTCATTTTATTATAAATGGCAGTGTTCTCATAAAATCCTGAAAATAACTCTGCACCAGGACCATAGGCATATACAGGGATCAAATCAGCCGTATGATATCCAGAGGAAAAACTAGTTACTAAGCTATCTGGAGTAGATCCAGAATTGATCGCCAAACCACCCGTTTCATGATCTGCAGTGACTAGGACAAGTGTTTCTCCGTCTTCTCTAGCAAATTGGAGCGCTTTGCCAACCACCTCATCAAATTCTAACAATTCTGAAATAACATAATCTGCATCGTTAGCGTGTCCTCCCCAGTCAATTTGTGATCCTTCGATCATTAAGAAAAATCCTTTTTCATCTTTTGGGTCCTCGTGTACTTTTAAAAAATCCATCGCAGTAGTACTTGCTGACAATAAATAATCTCTCCCTTTGCTAAACGGGATAGGATCATCATCAGCCGTGAAGTAGGCAAAGTTCTTTTTGGCGTCTATCTCCAGTTTTTCAAAATCTTGTTGAAAATAATCGCTTACTACATACTCCTTTTTCTTAAGTTCTTCGATAAGGTTTCTTTCATCTTTAGATCTACGATCAAAGTATTTTTTGCCACCTCCCACAAAATAATCTATTTCAGTATTCATAAAGTCCGCAGCGATATCCTCGTACTGTTTTCTACTTGGACGATGAGCTATGAAAGAAGCCGGCGTAGCATGAACAATAGTAGAAGTAGCAACCATTCCAGTGGCCATGCCTAGCTTTTCACATTCTTCCAATATGGTTTCTCTAGAAGTACTATCAGCGGCAACGCCAATAGCGCCATTGAATGTTTTTACACCCGTTGCAAAAGCAGTGGCCCCAGCAGCAGAGTCGGTTATCAGGCCTGCTTCAGGTTGCGGATTATGAATCCCTATAACCTTAAATTGTTTGATATGGAGTTGATTATTATTTTTAATAGCAGCTGCAGTAACTTGACTTAGTCCCATACCATCACCTATTAGAAAAATGATATTCTTAGCTTTTTTTACCGTCATTCCTTTTGCTGTCAAATCCCCACCCATGCTAGAGGCTATGAATGCTTCATTATAATCAGCATTGACAATGCTAGACTTTTTACATCCTACTAAAAGAAGTGCAACGAATAAGAGATTTAGGCCAAGTTTCATGGTGAAGGATTGTATAAGTTAAGCAGTCTGCATATATCGTTTGCCTGGTAGTGATTTGATAACGCCTTTAAACTCCAAATTTAATAAAAGAGAGGCCATTTCACTATTTAATATCTTCGTTTCATAGCAAATTCGATCAAGGCTAGGCGTGTCTAATTTCTTGATGATATTGACTATCTCTTTTTCACGATCATCTAGTTCTATAAAAAGTCTGGTTTGAATATGTGCCACTCTTGATTGAGTAGACCACTTCATCACCTTTGCTATGTCATTAGCAGATTCTGCGAGATCCGCCTTTTTATTTTTGATCAATTCATTGCAACCGGCAGACATGGTGTCATTCTTTCTGCCAGGTATAGCAAATACTTTTTTGCAGTAGTTGCTTGCAAATCTTGCTGTAATAAGAGAACCTCCTTTGGCAGCAGATTCTACTACAAGAAGTGCATCGCACATGGCGGCTACAATTTTATTTCTAGCGGGGAAGTGCTCTCGATCGGGCCCTTGATCTGAAGTGTACTCCGTGAGAATTCCTCCAGCATTTATCATTTCTGCAGCTAGCTTTTCATTATTATATGGATAGACCATTTGCAATCCATGGCCCAATACGCCAACGGTTGGGATGTCTACTTCTATTGATTTTTTGTGTGCTATACTATCTATGCCATTTGCTAATCCACTGATAACTTGCACATCATATCTCTGAAATTCTTCGACTATTTGTTTGCAAAGTTCTTGTCCATAAGGAGTCGTTTTTCTGGTACCTACGATTCCAATTGTTCTATGATGATTTAAGTCGGCATTACCTTTATAAAACAACATGGCTGGTGCTGCTTCGTAAATTTTTACCCGTTCAGGAAATTCTTCATCTTCGTAATAGAGTACTTTGATGTCATTTTTGGCTATAAATTCAACTTCTTTTTCAGCAGCTATATGCGCAGACTTGTTTAAAATATGCTCTCGATTATCTTCCGTTAAAAAAAGTAAATCATTGAGATCCTTCCTTTTAGCTTGAAAAACAGCCTCAGCAGTACCAAAGTGAGAAACCAGTTTTTTGAATGTAACGGGTCCAATCTGAGGGATCATCGTGATAGCTAGCCTATAAAATAGAGTTTGAGACATGAAATATGAGCGTTAGAAGTCCAAAAATACACATTAGATTCCGTATAAAACGGTGATTTTGACAATATTAAATACAGAAAAATAAGTTAATTCAAGTATTTACCTACATTTGTGTGACGTATATTGTTAAACCGTACGTCAAATGATTGAACAATTAACGATTTACCAACTTTAAAAATTTAAATTATGTGGAAAGAATTTAAGGATTTTATAATGACGGGAAATGTCATTGACTTTGCAATCGCGGTTATCTTAGCAGGTGCTGTAGGAGTAGTGGTTAATGGATTTGTATCTGACATTATTATGCCTGTTGTAGGTCACTTCTCCGGAGGTATGGACTTTGCTGACTTGATGATTCCATTAGGGGATGCTGTCGATAAAGACGGAAATCCAGCTAATGCTATCAGATGGGGTAAGTGGTTGAACACTATCATTTCTCTAATTATTATTGGCTTTGTTTTATTCATGATGGGTAAAGCTAAGGTTAGAGCAATGGGTGCTGCACCAGATCCAGATCCTACTGCAGATCAAGTTCTTCTTGGAGAAATAAGAGACGCCTTGAAGAAATAGTTCTTTATAAAGAATAGTAAAAGGGTTACTCCAATCGGGGTAACCCTTTTTACATTTGAAGATAAATTTTGCGTGAGGGATAGAGAGGGCAGCGACTCTTAGGAGCTGGTCTCGATTTTTTTTTTTAATCGAGACGGGAGCGCATGCGGACCCCGGAATAGCCCGACCAATAAGTAAAAGAGCCAATACTCATGCGAGTATTGGCTCCTTTACTTATTGGGCACGCCCAGATGATTTTGCTAAGAAAGTAATTCCTTTACACAAGTAGAAATAGACTTGCCATCTGCTTTCCCGGCCAATGACTTAGAGGCCATACCCATCACCTTGCCCATATCTTTCATGCTGCTAGCTCCAGTCTGGGTGATGATTTCTTGAATCTTAGATTTCAACTCTTCAGCACTAAGCTGTTCGGGTAGATACTTCGAAATAATATCAATCTCTTCTCTTTCAACAACTGCCAAATCTTCTCGGCCTTGTTCTGTGAAGATGCTCAAAGAATCTTGACGCTGTTTGACTAGGCGTTGAAGAATTTTGATCTCGGCAGCTTCATTCATTTCCTCGCCAGTGCCGCTCGTTTTGAACTTGAGTATCTCTGCTTTTACCGCTCTTATACCTCTCAGCGCAGCTTGATCTTTTGCTTTCATCGCCTCTTTGAGGTCAGTCATCAGTGTTTTTTCTAAACTCATTTTTCTTAATTTTTTTTGGCAACAATTTTTTAATACGCTTTAGCAAACAAAACTCTTTGAGTAGATGGATTCCCTGTCAATATACATTTGCCATCTTCTTTCGGATTGTCTAAAGGAATACAACGAATAGTCGCCTTAGTCATTTCTTTGATTTTCAATTCTGTTTCGGTAGTACCATCCCAATGCGCTGAGATAAATCCTCCTTTATCTTTCAATACTGATTTGAACTCTTCTAGAGAATCCACTTTAGTAATGTGCTCGTCACGATATTTTTTAGCTCTATCAAAAAGATTTTGCTGGATATCGACAAGTAGTTGCTCTACGTAATCATCGATGCCTTCCATCGGAACAGAGGTTTTCTCTTTGGTGTCACGACGGGCTACCTCAACTACATTCTTTTCTAAATCTCTTTTTCCAATAGCGATACGAACTGGGATACCATGCATCTCATGTTCTGCAAATTTGAAACCTGGTCGTTTTTTTGGATCGTCATCATACTTTACGCTAATCCCTTTTGCCTTCAATAAAGCCATTACTTTGTCAACGGCCTCATTAATAATATCATCAGGTTTTGGAATAGGGATGATCATAACTTGAGTAGGTGCTAGTTTTGGAGGGAGTACTAGGCCTTCATCGTCAGAATGCGTCATGATCAAACCACCAATCAGACGAGTAGAAACGCCCCAACTAGTAGCCCATACAAATTCTTCTTTATTGTTCTCGTTGAGGAATTTAACTTCAAATGCCTTGGCGAAATTCTGACCAAGGAAATGAGAAGTACCTGCCTGCAGTGCCTTTGCATCTTGCATAAGTGCCTCTATAGTATAAGTATCCTCTGCTCCTGCAAATCGCTCATTAGGTGTCTTTACACCTTTTATCACGGGCATAGCCATGTATTCTTCAGCAAAAGTGGCGTATACATTTAGCATTTGCAAAGTTTCATCTACTGCTTCTTGAGAAGTAGCGTGTGCCGTATGGCCTTCTTGCCAGTGAAATTCAGCCGTTCTTAGGAATAGTCTTGTCTTCATCTCCCATCTCACTACATTCGCCCATTGATTGATCAATAAGGGCAAATCGCGATAAGATTGGATCCAATCTTTATATGTGTTCCAGATGATGGTCTCACTTGTGGGGCGTACGATCAATTCCTCTTCCAATTTTGCAGTAGGGTCCACCACGATTCCTTCTCCATCAGGATTGTTCATGAGTCTATGGTGAGTAACGACGGCGCATTCCTTGGCAAATCCATCTACGTGCTTGGCCTCTCTACTCAAGAAGCTTTTAGGGATAAATAATGGAAAACTAGCATTTACATGACCAGTATCTTTGAACATACGATCCAGTTGATCGCGCATATTTTCCCAAATAGCAAATCCGTATGGTTTTATCACCATACAACCACGTACTGCTGAGTGATCAGCCATGTTGGCCCTTTTTACGATATCGTTGTACCATTTGGAGTAATCTTCCTCTCTGGAAGTGATAACTTTTGACATATATAAATAAGTAAAATTGTGTTAGTTAAGTGAAAGCTAATAAAAGGTTGTTTTAGTTAAAAAGTCTTAATTTGGTACGGTTTTGAGCCGTTTATTGTGACATCGGGAATCTTAATAGTCTTAAAGATAGATTCAAGAGGTTGTTTTAAGTGTTTTTAACTACGAATCGCTTCTTTTTAATCTATTATTAACATAATATTAGAACCAAAAGTAATAAATTACACTTGTATCTTTAAGAGAGTTACAGAATTACTACTTAAATCATTTTGATATGAAAAATTATAAAATCTCAATCCTAAGTTTGCTACTAGCAATAGGCTTTACAAGTACTGTGTTTGCGCAGTATGATGATCTTTACTACAACCCAGATGACTCTGATTATGAAGTAGAGACTTACGAAGAAGAGTACACTGATACTCGAAGTAGTGATGATTATGACGACAATTTCTACGATTACAGTGATAATGATCGCCAGTCTTTTAATGGTTATGATGATTATGACTATTACTACAGTTCAAGAATCAGACGTTTTAGAAGACCAGTTACTGGTTTTGGATTCTATGACCCTTGTTATGTAGATTATAACTACTACGATCCTTTCTTCTACAATAACTATAACTCGTTTGGAAATCCATACGGTGGAACAAGTATCTACGTGAGTTTTGGTAATGGCTATGTGAATAGATGGAATCGTTGGAATCCACGCAGAGGATTCAGAGGCGGATTTGGGAATCCTTACTCTAGAAACTTCTTTTATGGAAATCCATATAGACCAGGATATGCTTATGGTTGGGGCAATGGCTTCAATAACGGCTTCGGTAATCCTTATGGCTTTAACAACGGATTCAATAGATTTGGAAATTCTGGCTTCAATGGTGGATATAATCCATACTGCCCTCCTGGGTATTACGCAGGTGGCGGAGTATCGAATAGCAGCAATGCATCTAATTCTTCTAGCAGAGGTATATACAGTGGACCTAGAGTTATAGGATCTGGACGTACTGGTCAGACTGGAGGGAATACTAGAACAACAGCTTCAAGTAGAGGAGAAAGTGCTAGAGGTACAGTTAGCTCTAGAGTTAACGGAAACGGTGATAGAGTTTCTTCTAGAGGTACGACAAGAGGTAATACTTCAACAAAACGTACAACTACAAAGGACAGATCTTCTATATACAAGCAGAATTCTAGAAGTGATATCAGAACAAGAAATTCTTATGGTAAGAATAATTCATCGAGATCAACTTCTAAATCAAGAAGCTACTCTCCATCGAAGTCTACTTCTAAATCAAGAAGCTATTCTCCATCGAGATCTTCTAGTAAGTCAAGAAGTTACTCTCCGTCGAGATCATCTTCTAGCAAGTCAAGAAGTTATTCTCCATCGAGATCATCTTCTAGCAAGTCAAGAAGCTATTCTCCGTCGAGATCATCTTCTAGCAAGTCAAGAAGTTACTCTCCATCGAGATCATCATCTTCTAGTAAGTCAAGAAGTTCTTCTTCTAGATCTTCAAGAGGAGGTAGAAACTAAAATATCATTAGTAATAGAGACTGACAATTTTCATTGTTAGCGATAAATAGTGGATGAAGGCGTATTGTTTTCATCCACTATTTTTTTGTACATTTCACTTACTTTTACTTTAAACTTATATGAAGATGAAAACCAAAAAAATTATCCTTTGCATCTTATGTATCAGTGCAAGCTATATGTCTATGCTGCATGCCCAAACGGCGGTGGAGACTTTGAGATATAGTGAACTATTGCCCAGTGGAACAGCAAGGAGTGTTGGCGTGGCTGGTGCTATGAGCTCCCTTGGTGGAGATATGGGCTCATTGTCTGTAAACCCAGCTGGTTTAGGTGTTTACAGGAAGTCCGAGTTTAATTTGACACCAGCTGTTCAAGTCACTTCTGTAGGCTCTAGTTTAAATGGGGCAGCCACAATGGATGAGTCTAATGCCACATTTGGAATTGAAAATATTGGACTAGTATTCTATAAAGGCTATAATAACAGTAAGCTAAAAGCTTTCAATTTTGGCGCAACCATAAATCGAGTAGCAAATTTTAATCGCCAAACGGTGTATAGTGGTCAAACAGCAGGATCTGTTATCAATGCATTTCAAGCCTCAGCGCAAGGATTTATAAATGAAGAATTAGAAGGTTTTACAAGCGGACTTGCTGCTGACGCTGGAGCCATTTTTAATTTAGATGGTGCATATACAGATGAGTGGTTTTCTGATTTTGATACTTTTGAAGATCTAGGTATTGAAAGGAGTGAAACCATTACGACTACTGGTGGAGTTAGCGACTTGGCGCTAAGTTTAGGATTTAATATTTCACATAAGCTATATTTAGGCTTTTCTGGAAATTTCCCAATCGTTAGATTTGAAGAAACCAGAAGCTATGTTGAAGATGATAGTACAGATGATGTAATTCCATTTTTTAGAAACCTGAGTTATAATCAAAGTATAACCACTACAGGGATTGGACTAGGATTCAAGGCAGGTTTTATTTATAGAATAACAAATGAAATCAGGCTAGGAGGGTCTGTGCACTCTCCAATTAGATATACCTTATCAGATAATTTTACAGCTGATTTGGAATATTTCTTCATTGATGAAAATGATCCAAGTAGCCCTCTAATAGATGGACAAGGGTTGTCTCCTGATGGTTCTTTTGGATACAGATTGAGAACACCTTGGAGATTTAATGGAGGTTTGTCAGTTGTATTGAAAAAGTTTGGGTTTATTTCTTTGGATGTAGAATCGTTTAATTACAGTGACTTGGAATATGATTTTGTTACAAACAATAACAACTCAGAAGATAATAGAATAATTCAAGCGGAGGTGAATAGTGATATAAGACGTCAATTTTCGAACGCCTTAAATATCAAAATTGGAGCAGAATACTTGATAAAAAAGTTTCGATTAAGAGCCGGATATGGCCTTTTTGGGAATCCATTCAATGATAGTAGTTCACCAAGGAATGTTATCAGTTTCGGAGCAGGTGTTCGTGGAGATAAAGCCTATTTAGACCTAGCTTACAGAGCTACTGTAGCTACTGAAAATTATAGCCCATATGTAAGCCCAAATCAATTTGAGCAATTAGTTTCGAGTGATATCAATACAAACAACATAATTTTGACTTTTGGGTATAGATTTTGATGTTATTGTACGTTAGTGAAATCTAAGATTAAAGAAATTTTCATGAGAGTTAGTGTATTATCTATACTTACTTTTCTTTTTGCCTTACCCTTCATTGGCTTTAGCCAAGATAGGGATTCTATACCTCAAGGGGAATCTTTCTTTTCTGTAGATGAGCGTAAGATAGTAGAAACCAAATGGCGATATACTTACGCCATGCATTTAGAGTCTAATACCATCATTCATCAGGCTGATGAAGCCTATGATTTCTTCCTTTATTTTAAGTACGACTATACCTATCAGCAATTCCTAAATGGTGAATTCGATAAAGGTATCTGGTCAATCAATGAAGATGTTCTTTTTTATAAGTTTAAGCACATCAATAAATTTGTGATTACGGAGATAGATAAAGAAAAATTAATCCTTGAATTCAATCAACCTAACAGTAAGGGGACTTATCAATATCACTTTATTGCAGTTACTTCTGATGAGGCGCCTTTTGTCAAACCAGCGAATGAGCTACCAGATATCAATGTAGAAGCGATCAATCCAAAACTCAATAAGAAAAGATGGTGGGCAACAAATCGTAAAAAGCGATTAAAGAAGAAAAAGAAGCAAGATGTTGCTGAGACTTACATCAATATTGAGTTGATAGGAGGCGGTTTTTATGGCGGTTTAGATCCTGTGATTAGAGATTATATTCATATAAAAAGTGATGGTCGTCTCATCAAAGAGTTCAAAAGTATGAATAATGGATTGAAAGTCACCAAGAAGAATATTAGTCGATCGGAGTTAGAAGATTTTGCGGAGTATGTAATCAAGCAAAAGTTTTTCGATTTTGAACGCATTTATGACTGCGATTCTTCAATTTGCCAAAAAAGAAAAGCTAATGCACCTACACCCATACCTCTTAGATTAGCCATAGCCTATGGAAATCGTAAGAAAGTAATTACAATAGCCATTTGGGGTGAAGACGATCGACGTGTGCAGTATGTAGATTATCCTCCAGCTTTAGACAACATCATAGATGCAATCCAAAGAATGGCTCATCGACTGGACGATAGTTACGGATCTATCAAATAGCTTCACTCATTTCGGACAAATAGTATTATCTTTGATCAGGAAGTATTAAGTACTCTACATAAGAGTCTAATAGCTTGTCCTAATGATTGATAACAAATTTCTTCTACCAATTGAGCCAGCGCAATAAGCTTAAAAAGTTTGCCGATATTCTTCGGTTTCCTAACGTTTATGAAAATTTTTACCCCTTAAATGCATTTCTGCAAAATGGGGATCAAAAAGAAATATTAATGAATGGTAAGTGGAACTCAGACCACTTTAAAAAAGAGGCTAAGCTATGTCTTGAATTAGCTTGTGGTAGGGGGGAGTATACACTAGCTTTAGGCGAAAAATATAAGGATACTCACTTTATAGGATTAGACATCAAAGGGGCACGTATTTGGCAAGGAGCAAAAACGGCTTTAGACTCGGGTTTGAATAATGTAGCATTTCTTAGAGCGCGTATCGAAAATATCGCCTCATTTTTTGATAAGGAAGAGGTACAAGAAATGTGGATCACCTTTCCTGATCCTTTTTTGAGAGATAGTAAAGAGAATAGAAGGCTTACTTCTCATAATTTTTTGAATCGCTATCTAAATTTTTTACATTCTGACAATACAATACACCTTAAAACAGATTCTCCAGAATTGTATGAATTTACATTGGAGTCTCTAGAGAGCTACGAAAGAGCAATAATAATAGAACACTACAGTGATATCTATAGCCTTCCAGCATTACCAAATCCAGATTTAGTTTTTCAAACGTACTATGAAAGACAGCACTTGTCTAATAAGAAAACGATCAAATATGTTCGCTTTCAATTAGACATCGACTAATCCATCATATCTAAAGAATGAGTCCAAAAGAATTATACGAGTTAAGCAAAGTTTACCTATCTGGAAATCAGAATTCAGATGAATCTGTGCAGATAGAAGAGTTGGTAAAAGTGCTTCATTTTCATGAGTGGAAATATGCTGTGCAAAATAGCCCAGTGATAAGTGATCAAGAATATGACACACTCTATAAAATGCTAGAAGCATTAGAGTTGAAATATCCCCAGCAGGTAAAAAAAGATTCTCCAACCCAAAGAGTAAGCTCAGATCTAAGCAGTAAATTTCCTACTGTACCTCATTTAGTGCCCATGCTATCTTTAGACAACTCTTATAATCTTGAAGATTTAGAGGATTTTGATAAACGAATCAAGAAGCTTACCAACATAGATATTGAAAAGGACTTAGAGTATGTGGTGGAGCCAAAGTTTGATGGAGGTAGTATAGCGCTTATTTATGAACATAATCAAATTGCGAGAGGAGCTACTCGAGGTAATGGTGTAAAGGGAGATCAGATAACTGCCAATCTACGAACTATGCGTAGTATACCATTGTCTGCGGAGTTTTCAAATAAGGGGATTGCAAAAGCTGAGCTTAGAGGAGAAGCTCTGATTAGAAAAGATATATTTCAAAAGGTAAATGCGGAAAGAGAAGATGCTGGCCAGGAAATATTTGCCAACCCTAGAAATGCAGCAACCGGTGGTTTGCGTATGAAAGATCCTAGGCAAACCGCTCAAAGAGGGATAGAAGCATTTATCTATCAGATGGGTTATGCGGAAAATGAGGCAGGAGAAAATGTAATGGATCAGTTTGAAACACATTTTGAAACGATACAATTATTAGGCGATTTAGGCTTCAAGATTCCGGCCCAAGAAACCAAAGTGTGTAAAAATATTAGAGAGGTTTTTGACTTTGTAAAACAATGGGAGGAGAAAAGAGAAGATTATCCTTATGAGATAGATGGGATGGTCATCAAAGTAAATAATCTAGCGCTACAAGATAAATGCGGATTTACCAGCCACCATCCACGTTGGGCTATAGCGTTCAAATTTAAAGCTAAACAAGCCACTTCAAAGTTGGTGAATGTAGAATACCAAATTGGTAAAATAGGATCAGTGACTCCTGTAGCAAAGATAGAGCCTGTTGCACTTGCTGGAGTTACAGTAAGTTCGATTTCGCTGCACAATGAAGAATTCATAGTAAGTAAAGATTTGCGTATCGGAGATACTGTATTGGTAGAGCGTGCAGGAGATGTGATTCCTTACATTGTGAAATCTATGGATGAACTTAGAGATGGTTCAGAACAGAAAATTGAATTCCCTAAAAATTGCCCTTCCTGTGCTTCAAAATTAATCAAGGCGGAAACTGAAGCTGCTTGGCGTTGCCCGAATACTTTATGCGAGGGTCAAGCTTTGCAAAGAATGATATTTCATGTCAGCAAACCCGCTATGGATATCGACGGTTTTGGAAAATCCATAGTTGAAAAATTTTATGAACTAGGTTTTATAAAATCTATAGCTGACATTTACGATTTAGATTATGAGAAAATTGCCAAGCTAGAAGGATTTGGGGAGCGATCCATAACTAATTTAAAAGCCGCAATAGATAAAGCTAAACAAAATCCAATTTCAAGATTTTTACACAGTTTGAGTATCCATCATTTAGGTAAAAAAGCTTCTAAGCTTATTGCCCAAGAAATTAAACATGTGCTTGAGCTTAAGGAATGGAATGAAGAACGATTTACCCAAATAAAAGATATTGGGCCAGTAGTGGCTCAAAATGTTATCGCCTATTTTAATATCCCTGAGAATGTATTACTGCTACAGCAAATGGAATCAAATGGAGTTAATCTTACTCAAACGGAGGAAGATAAACCACTTGAGATAGCCGAAGATGCCCCTTTGATAGGGAAATCGATATTGTTTACCGGAACTTTAATGCAAATGGGCAGAAAAGAGGCCCAGTCCAAGGCTGAAGCCGCTGGTGCAAAAAATATCAGCGCAGTTAGCAGTAAGCTAAATATCTTGGTAGTGGGTGAAAAAGCAGGCTCAAAACTCAAAAAAGCCAAAGAAATAGGTACTGTCCAGATTTTGACAGAACAAGAATTTATTGATTTACTCGATTAGCACCTATCTTTACACTATTGCCGTAATTTTAAGCAATCATTTTTTTGATTCCTCCGTTTATAATGAGGAACTATATATACAAGAAGATATCATTATCATGAAATATTTTTACAGACAACTATTATCCATCTTTGGATTGTTTTTATTCACATTTTTTACGCTCAATTTAAATGCTAAGACGGTTGAAGTATTAGTGCAAGTGACAGATTGTGATGCCATAGAAGAGATGCACATTTTTAGATTTGATGGTCTAGGATTTGTGAAAGAGCAAAGCATAATGAAAGATAAGAATGGAGAATTCTTATTCAAAGTAAAAGTAAAGGATAGATCTTTTCGATACGTTGGAACTGAAGTTGGAAAATTTAAAAGCGTTGTGCTAGGTGATGATGATAGAGTTATAATGAAGGGCTCTTGCAAAAACTTTACGAGAGCCACTTCACCAGAGGGGCTCAACTATGAGTACAATAATATGATGAACCAAATCCGAACGTTCACCAATAAAGAAAAAAGCATCGGTACTCGTTTTGCAAAAGCATATAATAATGAAGAACAAAAGGAATTACTAGTAAAGGAGTATGCTGCTTTAGACCAAAGAAAACTTGATCTCATCGAAGCTTCTACTGCAAAAAGTAAATGGCTAGGAGAAGTGGCAGGTTTATATACATACTATAGTTACCAAAATAGTGGTACGGCGTTACCAAACGAATTGGCTTACTATGTAGAAAATTATTTTGCTAATGCAGATTTGCAAAGTGAAGCATTTGAAGATATGCCACTCTTATTTGATGTCTTTAATAAATTTGCAACTACACTCTGTAAGGTTAGAGGGGTTAATGAAGACATGCTGAAAAAATTCTTAACACATAATTTGAATAAACTTCCAGCAGAGTCTGCTGCAAAAAAAATGGCGATTGGTGGCGTTATGTCCGCATTGAGAAGCCAACAAAATTCATTGTTTGTTGATTATGCAAAAGAATACCTTGCTCGCTATGGTGACGATTCCGTGAATGCTAAAAATTTAGAGAAACAAATCAAGAATGCGCAAAGCTTTATTGTAGGTGCTGAATCACCAGATTTTGCTATGAATGATTTGGATGGCAATGAAGTGAAATTGTCTGACTTTAAAGGTAAAGTAGTCCTTATTGATTTCTGGGCTAGTTGGTGTGGTCCATGCCGTAAAGAAAATCCTCATGTAGTAAAACTATACGAAAAGTATAAAGAAGATGGTTTTGAAATATTAGGAGTTAGCCTAGACAATAGCAAAGCAAAATGGGAGCAAGCAATAGCTAAAGATCAGTTAACTTGGCCCCAAGTAAGTGACCTTAAAGGTTGGAAAAATGAGGTGGCTCAAATGTACTCCGTTAAGTCAATTCCTCATACCGTATTGTTAGATAATGAGGGCAAGATTCTTGCGCACAAATTGCGTGGGCCTGCTCTAGATAATGCGCTAAAAGAAATTTTTGGCCACTAGAGATTTCATATATTTCATCTTTGTTTTTTGGGCTGTGACGTCTTGCTCAGAGCCAGCCGTTTCTCATAATGTGTCTTCTATTCCAGTAGTTGCTGCAGTCGACTCTATTGTTAAAGTTGAAGAACTTCATGTAAAAGAAACCCGCCCTATTCCTCGTTTAGATTATGATACTGTCCTTTGGACGGAAGTTACACAGTTAGATGATCGACTAAGCCTAGATCTCAGATACGCCACTGCAGATAATTTTGTTGAAGAAAAAATGTATGAGTGCCCTAGGTGTTTTCTTCGACCAGAAGCGGCATTAGCACTTCAAAAAGTACATAGCAAGCTTATTGCTGACGGGTACTATCTCAAACTTCTAGATTGCTATCGACCCAAGTCAGTACAAGAAAAGCTATGGGCCAAAGTACCAAATGCAAGCTATGTGACACCGCCAAAAAAGGGATCTATGCACAATAGAGGCTTCGCTGTTGATGTTACTATATTGGACAAGGAAGGTAATGAGTTAGACATGGGTTCGGAATTTGATTTTTTTGGACGCCAAGCCCATCATGACTTTTATGACCTCGACCCAGAAATATTGGCTAGAAGAAAACTGCTTAAAGAAGCAATGGCTCATTTTGGGTTTAAGCATATCCGTACCGAATGGTGGCATTATTCCTACCAAGGTCCATTTAAAAGTCCATTTATCTTGGCTGATTTTCAGTGGACTTGTCACTAGTCTATCAGTTGTAGCTATACTATTACTTGGGCGTGACAAAATTTCAATGCAATCAAATTAAATTTGCAATTAGGTTTAATTTTTATGCTTCAGGGATACAAACTTTTCACAGTTACACATCGGACTACTGATATCAATCAGATAGCAGATTTCTTTATTGATGCCCCTGATGATCAAGTTCTAGAGCGTAAACTCAAGAAAATCAAGGACTACTTTGGTATTGAAGAGTTGATGTATCTCATCACTTGCAATCGCATCCTCTTTTTTATGTATAAACCAGAGGCTATAGATATAAATGCCTTCTTTTTTGCTGTCAATGAGAAGCTGAGACATATGACAGGTTCTCTTAATCAATCTATTGAGTACTATGAGGATGAGTTAGCTATACACCATTTATATGAAGTGGCCAGTTCAGTAGATAGTTTAGTAGTAGGAGAGCGAGAGATATTGAGACAGTTAAGAGAGGCTTATAATAAGTGCAAAACCAAATTTGAGATTACTGGAGACAAATTGCGCATCGCTATGCAGATGACCGTAAAGTCTGCCAAGATGGTTCATGGCAATACGCGAATCGGCGAAAAGCCAGTATCTATTGTATCCTTAGCGGTCAAAAAATTATTGCAGTCTACTCCTAAGCATGATTCCAGAGTGATTATCATCGGTGCAGGTCAGACAAATGTATTGATGAGCAACTTTTTGAAAAAGTATGAATTCATCAAGAACGTTTCTGTCTTCAACCGAACTTTAGATAATGCCCAAGAATTAGCAAATAGACTAAATGGTAGGGCTTATACTCTTGAAGATTTGAACACATATGGTGAAGGTTTTGACATCATGATCATTTGCACTAGCTCTACTGAGAAGTTTATAAATCCTGAAATCTATAGCCAACTACTACAAAGCGACTCTGATCAAAAAATAATCGTTGATCTTTCAGTTCCTAGTAATATAGACAAAAAGGTCTTGGCTAATAATGATATCAATTATATAGAAATTGAAAGCCTCAAAAAATTAGCTGCAGACAATCTAGCCTTCCGTAAAAACGAAATCGCTAAAGTGAAAGAAATATTAGCCGAGCGTGTCACTGAGTTTAAAGAAGTGTACAGACAGCGCGAACTAGTCCGAGAAATTAGTCATGTCCCCAAAGAGATCAAAGCCGTTAAAGAAAAAGCAATCAATATTGTATTTAAAAAGCAATTGGAAAAAGTTGATGCACCGACACGTGAACTCATAGAAGAGATGATGACTTATATGGAAAAGAAGTGTATCGCTCTCCCTATCAAAAAAGCAAAAGAGACCAATCTGGGTTCAGTTATTTAGAATTTTTATTTGGGGCCATCCCTCGTTCGACTTTCGTTTTATCCGATTGTCATCGTCTAATACGCAAGTCTCACTCGGGACCAGGCTCTGCGCAGCATGGCCCCAGCTAAACCACCTAGCTTGGTCGCGGGCTAGAGACTATCGTCTCTACTGCTCCGATCCTTTGTCCGATAAAAGAAATAGGGAATTGTGTAAACTGATTTGTACTCAACCCTATATGGCATGTGCGTCAACCTAATTTTAACTTATATCTAAACTGATAATAATTTTTCCTATCCTTTCTCTTATCATAACAGCAATATCTCGCAAGCTTATCAAGAATACTTTTACAATTTGTTTTAATCAAAACTGATAAATT
>CALIEI010000239.1 GCA_938022165.1 uncultured Saprospiraceae bacterium
GGGTGAAGCCCATCGTGTGTTGAAATATTACCTCAAGTCCTGTAAGGACGAAGGCGACAAATGTTTAAGCTGCCTCTTCAATTATCTCGTCGAACACCATTGTAAGATATCAAAACAATTGTGATAGGTTTGCTATCGTCCCTCGAGGACTCCAAATTTGCATCACATTTACAATGGGTTTCACCCATTGCTTCACGCCATCGCCCCCCACGGTATGTGCGGGACAGGCATCCTGGGCTAGATCTGTAGCATAAATTATTATCATACATATCCTTTAGTTTTACGTAAACTAGCACAGGATTTTCTAAAATTTGTGTCCTAACGCAAGGTTTTCAACATCGATTCAATACACTTGCCTAGGTCAAGTGCGCATTTACGCTGCGCATGCATAGATACATACAATGAATCGACGACTTCGGCCATCGTCTCTGCTACCATGAACTAAGCTTGGTTCTCAAAAACTCAAATTCCATATTCTAGATTATTATTCCTAATTTGAATTCACAAAATAGAAAGTAACATCCAACCAAAATCTATGTCCATCAAAAAAAATAAAAAGTGGTACACACGTATTCCCCATCCAGTTACGATGCTATTTGGAATCATAATTTTTGCTACGCTTTTATCTCATATCCTGCCTGCTGGAAAGTATGCACGACAATTAGTAGATGGCAGACAGCGAGTCGTTCCCGGCACCTTTGAGTATACGGAGTCAAAAGGCATAGGATTCCTGGATTTGTTTACCTCAATGGCAAAAGGATTCGATGCTGCTTCAGATATCATCTGGATAGTACTTACGAGTGGAATCATGTTTGGAATTTTACAAAAAACTCGAATGGTAGAAAATGTAGTAGGCACTATCGTCAGGGTCATTGGCTTAAAAAGAAAATACGTCATAGTGTTTCTAATGACCTATATATTTGGGATGTTGGGTGTCGCAGTAGGTTATGAAAATAATATTGCAATGGTTCCTATTGGAGCGATGTTGTCCCTAGCGCTCGGAGGAGACTTAATATTAGCCGCAGGAATGTCCGTAGCCGCAGTAACTGTTGGATTTGGACTATCCCCAATCAATCCTTACACTGTAGGTACAGGTCACAAAATTGCTGAACTTCCAATGTTTTCTGGCGCTCCACTCAGAAGTTTAATTTGTTTCCTAGGATTGACGCTTTTGGCATTTTATAATGTTAGATATTTCAAAAAAATTAGTGGAGATAAAAGCAATGGCCTCGGGCAAGGTCTAGATGAATCTGGCTTTTCATTGAATAAGTCAATAGGTGAATACAGTATTAGCTATAAAGATGGCCTAGTCGCATCCGTTTTTTTAGCGGGCATGACGATTATGCTTTATGGCATATTCCAACATCATTGGTACTTGAAAGAAATAGCCGCCATGTTCACCATTATAAGCATTTGTTGTGGTATCGTATCTAGAATGTCCGCAACAGAAATAAGCACCACCTCGCTCGAGTCGGTAAGCATGATAGCTCCTGGTGCTTTTATGGTTGGCTTTGCTACCACTATCAAAGTAATACTAGAACAAGGTGAAATAAGTGATACAATTGCCTTTCATTTATCAGAAGTCTTAACGTCATTGCCCATCTACTTTTCTGCTATTGTCATGTCCTTAAGCCAGTGTGTGATGAATATTTTGATCCCCTCAGGTAGCGGACAGGCTTTGGCTACCTTACCTGTAATGATACCAGTTGGGGATTTAGTCGGCTTAACAAGACAAACTACAATATTAGCCTTTCAGATTGGAGACGGAGTTACCAATCTCATCAATCCTACTTTAGGGGGCTTGATTGCCATGCTTAGTCTATGCAGGGTTCCTTTTGACAGGTGGCTAAGATTTATCGCGCCTTTGATGCTTGGCATTTTGTTGATGTGTTGGGTGTTTTTAACGGCTGCCGTTTTGATCAATTGGTCATGAAAAAGAAAAAAGGGGATTTAAAAAGGGGATGTAATTTTGATCACATCCCCTTTTTTTATTTTTATATAAATCAGCCTTATTGCTTGATGAATTTCACACCAACTGGTTGATTATTAACAAGTAAGTTTATAATGTAAACACCAGGAGTCAAGTCACTGGCATCTATATACTCATTATGAACACCCGCTAAGGTCGTCCCTATATTATAAGACGATATTTGTCTTCCAAGCATATCTTGAATAGTATAAGAAAGCTCCGATCGCTCATTCAAAGGTATTTCAAGAGTAATATTGTTGTTCACTGGATTTGGAGATAAAACAATTTCACCTGACAATGCATCTGGTACTTGGAATGTAGAAACAGTTCCAACAGGGATAAGTATAAATTCAAAATTACCAGGAAGGCTACCAGTCAATCTTGTTGAAATCCTCAAAACATAATCGGTTGGTACCGGTGCAAGCAAACCGAAAGTATCACTTAAAGAAATCGCTGCGTCAGGGTCAAAAATCGAACAGTCACTTAGCACCTGTAGTGTATCCACTTGTGTAGTACAATTTTCCCAAACATCAACAATAAAACCTCCATCTTGAGAAGTTGGAAATAGCTCTATCGCCACTTCTTGAAATCCTGCATTATTAAAAGTGTACCACACCTCGGCGAATTCTCCTCCGCCTTGATTTCCAAGGCAAGTTGGAAACTGGAAAGTAGCAGGATCGAAACCGGCATTAATAGTAGAACCTGTAACGGGTACTTCCATGCTGATATCTCCGATATCTTCAGCGTTTGCACATAGATCATTTGCTGGCGGTTCAGGTGGTGTTTGGTTGATCAAGTCAAAAGTTCCTGATCCTGATGTTGCATTGAAGCCTCCCAAACGTAAGTGATAAGTTCTACCCTCTTCAACATCAAAGAACAATTGTGATGTATATGAAGAACATCCTGATCCATCGTCATTGCAAGCAAGCAAATCTGATGCAGCAAGTGTAGTACAATCAATATCAGGACCATATACTCCTAGTCTAGTATCAAAAGTAACATTATCACAAGTAGACCATAAAACTGGACCTGTGAAATCCGGCGTAAAGACATACCAAACATCTGCTTGAATAGTAATATCACCAAATCCAAAACAAGGATTGCTAGCATCATGAATAGGACCATCTGTAGTAGCTCCAATAGAGTTGACATTCTGTCCGAGACCTGTACTTATTGGAAAAGCCAAGGAACAAAAATCATTAGCAACTATAGGAACAAACTGTTCAACAGAAAAAGATCCTGTCCCTTCTTCTCCTGGCGTATCCTCGCCAAAACCAGCAACTCTGAGTAGATAACTTTCTCCCTCCACTGCATCAAATACTAACTCTGAAGTAGTAGCACAATTTGCACCGTCTTCATTGCAAGTCAATAAATCGGAATCCATAGGAGGACAAGCACTACCTGGACGGTAGACTGCTATTTTTGTATCAAAGTCTGCTGAATTGCAAAGCGAAAAACTGGCTAATCCAGTAAATGAAGCCGTATACAAATACCAAATATCATTGTAAAATGAATCCAAAATAGGATCCGCTGCACTACCAGGACAAGGAGAATTCAAATGCAGAGGTCCGCCTGAAGTAGCATTGATATTTGAAAAATCTAGATCTGAAACTTCTCCTATAGGAATAGCATTGGCACAATCGTCATTTTCGACTTGTGCACCTAGATTTATTGAAAATAATATAAATAGTGTAAAGTAAAGGTATTTCATAAATTTGCTTTTGATGAAAAGCCAAAATAAGAAAGATATATTATATATTTTAATTATTTTACATTAAGGTAATTTGACTGGTACTTATGTTACATTTACAAATAAACTCTAGACAATGTCTTCTATAGAAATCTTAAAGCAACTCGTATCTTTTCCGGTTCTCGGTGGTGAAAGTAATATTTCCATAGCCAATTGGATAGAGGATTACCTAAACCAATACAATGTATCTTTTAAGAATGTACCTAATGAAGATGGCACCAAACGTTCTATTCATTGTCGTATAGGGCCTGCTGTAGATGGAGGCATCATATTATCTGGGCATATGGATGTAGTCCCAGTAGAAGGTCAAGCTTGGGATACAGATCCATTTCTACTCACGGATAAAGGGGATGGAAAACTGTATGGTCGAGGTTCTTGCGACATGAAGGGCTTTATTGCCTGTTGCTTAGCAGCTTTGCCTGATATGGTTCAAGCAGATTTAAAAACTCCGATTTATTTTGCCTTTAGTTATGATGAAGAAATCGGTTGTCTCGCTGGACCAGCATTAGCGCAAGACATAAATAATCACTATACTGAAAAACCAAAGTATGCATTAATCGGTGAGCCCAGTATGATGAAGCCCATCACAGGCCAAAAAGGAATCTGTATTTATGAAACTTCTATAAATGGGTCAGCGGGTCACAGTAGTAGAATAAAATCAGAAGTAAGCGCCATACATGAAGCGGCGAAACTAATAGTTTGGCTAGACAATAAAATGGATCGACTCATTCAAGACGGCGATGTAGATCATAGATTTAGTCCTGTACACACTACTATTCATTCTGGTGTACTTGCTCAAAGTGGAATCGCTCCCAATGTGATATCAGATAACGCTAGCTTCCAATGGGATGTAAGGGTTATACCAAAAAACAAAGCAGAAACAATTCTACATGAATTTAGATCTCATTGCGATAAGGTGATAGCAAAAAAC
Organism: uncultured Saprospiraceae bacterium; assembly: GCA_938022165.1. Taxonomy (GTDB): domain Bacteria; phylum Bacteroidota; class Bacteroidia; order Chitinophagales; family Saprospiraceae; genus JALZVN01. The sequence continues at coordinate 4,651 of CALIEI010000239.1, forward strand.
AAAGACCGATTTGCAGATTTCAAAATAGAAACGGACCTAGTGCATAGTGATGTTCCCGCCCTGGACTGTCCGGATGGATCAGAGATCATTTCTTTTGTAACGGCATTATTGGAAGACAAAGAACTGGGCACTGTGTCCTACGCGGCTGAGGCAGGCCAATTTGCGGAAGCTGGATTTCAAACTATGATTTGTGGGCCTGGTGATATAGCTCAAGCACATAGAGCGAATGAATTTGTAGCCATTGAACAATTGAACAAATGTGACGAAATGCTCCAGAACTTGGTCAAAAATTTGAGTAAGTAAAATCTCCTCAGACTAAATTAATTCTTGTGTCAAGGGTAGAAGCGATACGTCGATAAGGATATGGCTTGCAGTCTAAGGAGACTGGAAGGCTGCTTTTCGCAGACAACAGATGACTATAGAATGCTGTCATAGACTAGAGTAAGTACTAGCGGATGACCTGGTCTCGTCCTCTAAAATAAAGTAGACTAAATAATGAGCAATATTCCTAAAGAATGGGATTATTCGATAAGTGACCTAATATATAGGACGAGAGACACCAAAAAAATAAAATGATGGACTTATAACAGGAAAAATTACGTTATATTAAAGTAATGAGCCATGCGGCAAATGGCTCTTAAACTGAATTCAAGATGGTAGATTCTTATCCGATATTATTTTTTGCAGCAGCGAGTGCTTTGATACTGTGGCAATTTTTCTCTGAAAAGGCTATTGGGAAACTATTTGCTCCTATTTTTTATTTGTCGATTATTGCCTTTGCGGTTAGTTTTTATTGGCAACCTAGCGCTATGGAAAGCAAGGCGCCTAAGCTTATCTTACAGTTACTTTTTATCGGATTCACTTCATTACTTACTAAGCAATTTAAAGACAAACCACTGGTATTACTATTTAGTCTTGCGCTCACGGTTTTGGCCACTATCCTATTTGTAAAGTGGGATTCTAATCGAGAAGAACCATTCATACCCTTATCGCAAAACGGAGAGATCCTTATCGAACTGAAAGAAGGCGTGGAAGTTGAAAGCATCATTGCCAAATTAAATGTTCCAGCGGCTAGAGCTTTTTTTCCAGTCGACGAAGCTACTACTACTTTGGATAACTACCTGATAGTCGATGCTCCAAATGAAAAAGTGAAAATGGATTTACTTATTGATCAGATTAAAAAAATGAAGGAAGTAAACCATATAGAGTTTAATGAATTGGTGAAGCTTCCAAATGAGGAAGCGAAGACGACTAAGAGAGTTGATAAAAACCTGGGCGTAAATGATCCAGGAGTGAAGGAGCAATGGGGATTGGAAAAGTTAGACCTTCAAGAATTTCACGCTTCTTTAAAAAATATAAAACCAAAAAAGAAAGCACTTATTGCGATATTAGATACTGGTGTGGATGCCAAACACGAAGATCTAAAAGGTAATTTTAAAAGTATAAATAGAAAACACGATAAAGATACACATAGACACGGGACTCACTGCGCCGGTATTGCCGCAGCGGTAACCAATAACAAAAAAGGCATTGCTAGTTTGAGTCCAAATGGAAAATATGTAGAAGTAACAAGTATAAAAGTGCTATCTGGTTTTGGTGGAGGTTCGCAAAGTGGAATTATAAAAGGGATGCTTGAGGCAGCAGATGCGGGAGCAGATGTCATCTCTATGTCGCTTGGTGGAAGAACGAATGATAATGCAGTAAAGGCATATACCGATGCTGTTAAATATTGTAATAAGAAAGGAGCGATAGTTGTGGTTGCAGCCGGGAATAGCAATATAAATGCAAAGCTTTTTGCACCTGCAAATACGCCTGGTGTCATAACCGTTTCGGCGGTAGATCAAAATCTAAAGAAAGCAAAATTTTCGAATACTACTCAAGATATAGAAATGGCTGTTTCTGCGCCTGGAGTAGAAATCTATTCTACCCTACCAAATAATAAATATGGAGCACTGAGTGGTACCTCTATGTCTACACCTTATGTAGCTGGCCTTGTAGGAATATTGAAGTCAATCAATCCAGATTTGACTACACAACAGGTCTTTGCCATATTGAACACAAATGGCCAAACAACACAAGATGAAAACAAAGTTGGGAGGTTGATACAACCGAAAAAAGCTATTGAATCAATTAGCCGTTAACAGCATCAGAATTAGTAATATTTAGGGTTAAAGCGGAGGGTAAAAGGGGGAAAGGATTGTACCTTAAGTCTTCTTTAGTCATTCAAATGTACGCCTTTTCAGTATTATATTCAAATTCTGATTTTGTTATTTTACGACACTATTTTATAGTGTACATCTTTTAAATACATTAGTCTGTTATAGACTGCTACTTAGATTAAAAATTGTTGCAATAAAAAAATTAGAATTTTAGGAACATTGGAGAATGATCGCTCCATTTTTGCAGTCTAGCGTCATGGATATAATCACATTCTTTTATTAATGGCAATAAATCTTGGTGCGCATAAATATGATCGTATCGATAGCCATTACCTTGATGAGAATACCAAGAATAGACTTCAACATCTGCATGCAAAAATCTAAATGCATCTTTCATTCCTATCTTATCAAGTCTTCTTAGTTCATCTGTGTACCAGAAACTATCTCCTTTTTGATCAATGTGATTGAAACCTGTATTGTAATCTCCTAATAAAATCGATGGCTTCTCCCCCTTCAATTCCTCTTGCAATAAATCAAAGAGCTTATGCTTTTTCTTGTGTGGTAGATATACACCATATAAACGAAATGCTGGAAACTCAACACCAATAACGGCATGGTCATATTCCATTTTTCGATCTACAAAAAGTTTTGAATTGCATGGTAGTTTACTAGCTATAAGAACAGAATTAGTGTCTCCACTAGAAAGGCTAACAAACTGAAAGGAAAAATCTTGCTCAAGGAGTTTGTGTCTTAGGTAGACACCATTTTTATTATTTCTGAATTCAGAAAGTACTACTACCTGCGCCTTAGCATCCTTGATAAACTTAAGAATCTCTTTAACTCTGGTGCCTCCACCGTGTTGTATATTCCAACTAAGAATAGTAAGCACTAGGCAGATTTCTTTTTGGAAGCTTCAATAGATTGCTTGAGTGCATCCATGATATCTACTACTGGTTTTTCTTGTTCTTCATCGTCCAAACTAACTACTTCTTTACCTTCCACTTTCTTTTCTACTAGTTCAATCAATGCATCTCGGTATCGATCTTCAAAATCAATTTTGTCAAAGGTAGTTGACAAAGTATCCACGAGTTGTTTTGCCAGTTTCAACTCAGCTTCTTCAGGCGTCTGCAATTCTTCCGTATCGGGTACTTTATCAATCGATCTAATCTCGTATGGAAAACGCAGCTTATACATGATCAAGGCATTGTCGTGTGGTGTAATCATGACTACATCTTCTCTATCTCTTAGTATTATACGTCCAATCCCTGCTTTGCCCGTATCTTTTAAAGTCTTGCACAAAAGGCCAAACGTTTTTTTGGCAATATCTCCTTCCGGCCCCACAAAATAAACGTGTTCGTATCTGCTTGGGTGTACTTCTTCTTGGCTTACAAAAGCTTCGATGTCTATCGCTCTGGTACTTTTAAGCTTGACCGATTTGAGTTCGTCTGAAGTAAGTAAGGCATAGGTATCAGGCTCGTATTCAAACCCCTTGATGATATCCGAAGAGCTAACTATCTCATCGCATGATTTACAGTATTTTCTGTATCCAATAGAGCCACTATCCTTTTGGTGTAGCTGCTTGAAAGAGATATTACCCTTTGTTTCAACAGCATTAAAGATTTGTACAGGTATCGTAACTAGTGAAAAACGAATATGGCCTTTCCAGACTGATCTCATATTATAATTTATTTTAATGTGATACTAAAGTATGAAATATAAAGATAGTAAATAGACAAAATACCATATTTAGGGTATGCTTATCTTTTGGTTGTCATGTATCCAATGTATTATATTTACGCATCATATTATAATAATTTTTATAATGTGTGCCCGCCGATTAGATTACGTCCTGTATACCGAAGATTAAAGAAAAATAGTATCTGTAATACATAAAATATTCAATCTTCTAGAATAACAAAAATGAAAATATATAATACAAATAATCCAGGAAAAATAGATAATCTTGAATCTTTGGTGACAGCTCAGGATGTACAGGGTGTGGTTATAAATGAAGCTTTGGCTGATCCAACAGGAGGTCCAAACGGTGGATTTGATACTGATGGAGATGGTAATATTGGACCCAGTGATGAATATATAGAATTATTTAATACAACTGGGACGCCTGTCGATATAAGTAATTGGACAATTACAGATGCTACAGGAAATTCTTTCACCTTTCCCGCAGGCACAACTATACCTGCAAATGGTTTTGTCACAGTTGTAAATGAATGGACAGGAACACTTCCAGCAAATACATTTGAAGGCTTACCTTCATTAAATGACAGCTCGGAAGTAATTACTTTATCAGATGGCACAAACGCTGCGAGTGCCGCATGGGGCTCTGGTGCCCCAACCTCCGGAGGAGACGATTTTGGGACTGTTGATGATGGTGTATCTATGTCTAGAGTACCTGACGGAGGTATGACAATAATTGACGACACTCTCCCGACTCCCTCAGCGACGAACATCTGCTTCCTCTCAGGAACTAAAATCCAAACGCCTACAGGATATAAAAATATCGAAACGCTAAAAGTAGGTGATATAGTAAACACCGCCTCAGGAAAAGAAATGCCCGTAAAATGGGTAGGTATCCAATCAGTTGAAATTAATAGCAATAGAAATTTACTAAAGTCAAATCCTGTATTGATAGAGGCAAGTGCATTAGGAGAAGGAATCCCTTCTAATGACCTTAGCGTATCTCCAAATCACGCTATATATGTAGATGGCCTTTTAATTAACGCAGGTGCTTTGGTAAATGGAGTAAACATTTATCAGGAAGAACCAACAGAAGATTTCAAGTATTACCACGTGGAGCTAGACTCTCATGAATTGGTGATTGCACAAAATACTTGGGCGGAAAGTTATCTACCGCAGAATGAGAATAGAGATGACTTTGACAATGCTGCGGCGTTTGATCAACAATATCCGAATGGAAGAAAGTTGATCCTTTGGCCCTTAGATTATCCAAGGATAAGTTCTCAAGCTAAAGTGCCTGACTATATTCAAGACATGATCTTGAAGAAAGAAGAAATTAGAAAAATTGCATAAAGAAAAGCCAGGTTCATAAAGCCTGGCTTTTTTGTTTATAAACCAATATGACGGAGCAAGAATTAATCAATCGTTTGGATACTCTTCC
>CALIEI010000240.1 GCA_938022165.1 uncultured Saprospiraceae bacterium
ACAGAATTGGTTTTAGCTGGACTGGGTGGATGCATGTCTATCGACGTGCTAAGCATACTGGAAAAGGGAAAACAAAAAGTAGAAGACTTCGATGTGCAAGTTACCGCTAATAGGCGAGCAGAAGTACCGGGATTGTTTGAAAATATTCTGATTAAGATAATCGTGACGGGCGATGTCAAGCAAAACAAACTGGAACAAGCTATTCGTCTCTCGGAGGAAACCTACTGTACGGTATTTAAAATAGTAGAGAAGACGGCGAATATTAAGACGGCTTATGTGTTGAATGGGGTGGAAGGGACAACAGTCTGAACTAGGATTTGTAGGATTAGAAGATATATAGGATTATTTTGTGTTCACTGCAAATCTAAAAATTTTGCTATTTATAGCCTTTCGTAGATTATCCTATTCATCCTTTAATCATACTCATCCTAGTTCTGACAAAAGAATCAGACTATATATATTATCTTTAGACCATGATAAACAAAGTTCGTGTATTGCCGCTTATTGTTTTAGTTATCCTACTTGGCTGTCAATCACCCAATTGCACGGCGCAACTAAGCAGCGATCCTGGAGCTAGAATAAACAATCCATTAGGTGGAAGACCTTTTAGACTACACTTGGGGAGAGGGGCAGTAGTGCTAAGTGCACTTACGGGAGTGGCTTACTTTATCAATAAGAAAAACAAAGATCTAGAAGATAAGCGATTGTCATTTTATTTGGAAAATGGAGTCATGTATGGGTACAAATTTCCCTTTACCATAATTCCAGAAACCAATCTAGGTGTCAATTACAAAGTGACGAAGTGGTTGGCTTATGGGGCAGATATAGGGGTCTATACGCCAAGAGATGAGTTTAACCAATCCACAGGAATCAGTATGCTGAGGGTCTACAACAAATTTTATCTGCGCGATACCGATAAGTTTAGACTCTGGTTTGAGAATGGAGTGGGGGTAGTATACTTCACTAAATTATTCCCAGTGGCCAATCCTCAGGAAGAACGCTTTGGTACCAATTGGAATGGCGTTGTAAAATATGGATTGGGTGCTGAGGTGAATGTCAATCCCTCTTTATCGATTTTGTTCGGAGTTCGCCATCTCCACTTTTCGAACGCAGAGATAAAAGGCAAGGCAAGAAATCCATCTGCTGATAGCCATGGTATTTTTGTCGGAATGAACTACAATCCTAGGCGCGATCAATCGAAAAAGAAAGATCTATGAAGTTTAAGGCCAAATTAGAACAACTAGATTCTTCTATTTGGGGGCAGCATATCAAAGTGCCCAAAAAAGTAAGTGATAAGTTTCTAGCTGATGGTAACAAACGAGTGATATGCAAAGTCAATGATCAATTCGAATTTCATGCCGCCATTATGCCTGAAGGAAAGGGGAAGTTTTTTGTCAATTTTAGCAAGCAAAATTCAAAGAAGTATAAACTCGAAGAAGGGCAGATTCTAAATATTGAACTCGTAAAGGATGAAAGTAAATATGGAATTCCGATGCCAGAAGAGTTCCAAGAATTACTCTATCAAGATATTGAAGGCGATAAAGTATTTCATGCTTTGACACCGGGTAAACAACGCAGTTTGCTTCACATGATCGGCACTGTAAAGAGCCCAGATATTAGAATCAGAAAGGGCCTCGTCATTCTATATCATCTCAAAACCAATAAAGGAAAGTTGGACTTTAGACAATTGCTCGATGATATCAAAAACTATAAGGATCTGGACCTAGGGTTTTAATAAAAAATAACTAAACCCACTCCAGAAACTACTAACAAAATAGTCATTTTTTGATTTCATGAATTTTCAGAACGAACCAAAAAAAAATAAAAGCAGCAAAAGCCACTTTTATTTTGAGTCATTATTTGAGTCCACTCTGAGAACTCAATATTGGATTGTATGAAACTTTTTATTTTAATTCTGCATATCTCCTTCTTTCTTCATGTCTGCCTCTTTTTTCATCATCTCTTTTTTCTCTACAACTGAATCAGCCATTTCCTCTTTTTTCTTCATCTTCTCTTTCTTCATTTTCTTTTCTTCCTTCATTTCAGCTTTGGCTAATTTCTCCTCTTTTTTCATTTGCTTCTTCTTCTGTTTTTCCTTGTAGCGTTCCGCTCTTAATAATCTTAGCTCTTCAGCTCTTTGCGCTTGAGCTATTAGTTCCTCTTGAGTTAATGGTCTGTCAGCAAAACTTGGCTGAGAGGTTTGTGCCATCATCTGTGTAGACACAAAACATAGTACTAAAATTAAATATCTCATGTTTTTCTTTTTTTTAATGTGTTATCGTCGTTTGATATAAAAACATTTCTGAAATTCTATTAGTTTTCTGATTTGAATGGACTTGTCCTTTCTAATACATTTTAGAAATTACTGGCCCTTTTTGAAAACTATCTCTTCCTAGATGTAAAATATAAACAAAAAAGAGGCTGATATATACCATGATATATCAGCCTCCTTTGTATACAATGAATGTATTTAAGCCCTATTTTAAGTATTGACTTATCTCGTCAACAGAAGCTCTCTTACTATAATCTATAGTATAGTGCTTCCAAGTAATCATGCCATCTTGACCAATGATATAAGTGGCAGGTACAGGTAAAAAGGCTTCTTTGGAATCATTAAATTTCTGAATAGTACTTTTTGTATAACCACTTATCTTTTTCTGATAGTCTTCCGTTACCTCATAGAGTACATTATAATCTCTAGCTATTTTTCCGTCCTTATCAGAAATCACACTAAAGCTTATATTATTTTTTTCAATTGTCTTTTGCGCAAATTCATTACTCTCTGTAGTAACCGCAATAACGGTAGCACCTTTGTCAGTAAGTTTTTTAAGTTCAGTCTCCATGTTTGAGAGTTGTTTGTTACATATTCCACACCAGTATCCTCTGTAGAAAAAGACAACAACTTCTCCTTTCTTTAGCAATTCTTTAAGTTCAATGGTATTTCCATTTTGATCAACTCCTTTAAAATTAGGGGCTGGTTTATTAACGTCTGGACCTCCCAGTGCATTCTTTTCTGAACTGCTGATTCCATATTTTGCCAATACTTCCTCTTCTGTTAAACCTGCTTCAGGATCTTCTTTAGTAACTTTTCTTTTCAGTTGACTGCTTGGTGCTTTACCCGTTCTTCTTACTTCTTCTTCAGCAGCTTTATTTGCGGCTTCTTTCTCTTTCATCATTTTTTCCTTGTTCTTTCGCAGCTGATCAATGAGAAGTTGATTAGACTCAGACTCATTAGTAGTAGGTTTTGTTGGCTGAGTTGTTTGTGCAAATAATGTACTTGCCATAAAGCAAAGTACAATTACTAAATATTTCATAATTTGTTTTTTATCGTAAATGGATAAAACGCAATCCTAGAGAAATTAGTTTGGTAGAGGTGTAGAAAAATTAGGGTGATCATATATAAGTAAAAGTCTCTATGCAAAGACGCTTCATTACGAG
>CALIEI010000241.1 GCA_938022165.1 uncultured Saprospiraceae bacterium
AAGAAGTTCTAGTAGACCCTAACCTAATAAACGGCACTACATGCGGAGAACCAATGTCAGGAGAGTTAGATGCTTTGGCAAGTGGCGGGAATGGTACTTTCACATATGAGTGGTTTGATAATGGTGGAACACCTATTGGAAGTGGAATTACTATTGATGGATTAATATCTGGAGACTATCAAGTAGTAGCTACAGATGAAAATGGCTGTGTGTCTGAACCAGTCGCTATAAATATTCCTTCAGATGAAAATACACCTGACGCAATTGCTCAAAACGCAAGCATTGATTGTAACAATGAAGATTCAGGAGTTGTAATAGACGTTCTAGGAACATCACTAGATCCGGGCCTTGATTACGTTTGGACAGTGAATCCAGGTGGCGGAAACATTATGACCCAAAATGGTGTGCCTGACGCAACAGTTACTGAACCAGGGTCTTACACCTTGCAAGTTATCAATCCTACCAATGGTTGTTCAGCATCAGTAAATATTATAGTTGAAGACGTTAGAGAAGATCCTGTTGCAGATCCAGGTCAACCAGCACAAATAACTTGTGATGTATCTCAGCTTACCTTAGGTGGAACAAATACATCAACAGGCGATAATATCACTTATGAGTGGCAGATTGAATTGGATGATGTAGTAGGAATGTCAACTGCTTCTACGCAAACTGTAGAAGCAATGGCTGCGGGTACTTACACCTTATTAGTTACCAATACGGATAATGGTTGTACTGCTATAGAATCAGTTCAAGTAACTGAAGACTTAATAGACCCAACTGTAGTGATAGGAGCACCTGCATTGCTAACTTGTGAAAATGATACTCAACAATTGACATCAGCAGGTTCAAGTAGTATGGGTAACTTCACTTACACTTGGACTACTTTAGATGGTTCTATTATATCTGATCCTTCTGGTCAAGATATTACTGTGGATGATCCTGGTACTTATATATTGACCATCATCAACAATGATAACGGATGCGAAGATTCTGATATGGTTGAAGTTTCTGAAGATGCTGAATTTCCGGAGGTAGTAATTGCTGAACCAAATAACATTGATTGCATCGATACTCAAGCTACTTTAGATGGTTCTGGTTCAGACAGTGGCACAGGTATTATATATACTTGGACCAATGAACAAGGAGATGTAGTCGGGAGCAATGCTATTTTAATGGTTACGGAACCTGGAGAATATACGCTAGAAGTAAATAATACTTTGACTGGTTGCATAGAATCAGCAAGAGAAACTGTAACGGATATAAGAGAAGATCCAATTGCAGATCCGGGAGCACCTGGTCAAATAAATTGTGACGTTACAGAGCTTACACTTGGTGGGCCGAATACGTCGACAAATGGAGACTTCTCCTACGAGTGGCAAATTGATCTAACTGCTGGAGGTAGCTCTACCGAAAATACACAGACTATCACAGCTACCCAAGGTGGTACATATATTTTATTGGTTACCAATAATCTTAATGGTTGTACTGCAATGGAATCAATTTTTATCGATGAAGATACTACTGAGCCTACAGTTGCTATTGGTACTCCTGCAACCTTAACTTGTGAAAATGATACACAACAATTGGTATCAAATGGATCAAGTACAGGTGCAAATTTCACATATATCTGGACTACTGATGTTGGATCTATTACAACGGATCCATCTTTACCAAATATAACCATTGATGATCCGGGTAACTATACCTTGACCATCATTAATAATGATACAGGCTGCGAATCATTTGATGTAGTCAATGTTATAGAAGACGCTATATTCCCTATAGTTAGCATCGCTCAGCCTGGAGATATTGATTGTGATAACACATCAGTAGTATTAGACGGTTCAGGCTCTGACAGTGGTGCTGGTATAATATTTACTTGGACTAATGATCAGGGAATGGAGATAGGCAATGGTGTCAGTATTGACGTTGATACCGAAGGAGAATACACTCTGACAGTGAATAATACAAATACTGGTTGTGTTGAAACAGAGCGCCAAATAGTAACGGATATTCGAGAAGATCCTGTCGCTGATGTGGGACCTGTACAATTGCTGAATTGTGATGTAACTGAAATATCTCTTGGAGGAGCAGATCTCAGTACAGGAACAGAATTCACTTATCAGTGGACGCAAACGGGTACAACATTCTCTAGTACAGATCCAAATCCTACCATTACAGATGGCGGGGAGTATATTTTAGTAGTTACGAACACCACAAATATGTGTGTGGCTACAGAAACTATTATGATCGAAAGAAATGTTGAAGACCCTGAAATTAATACCGACGTATCTGGAGTGATTACTTGTGAAGAACCAACACAAACTTTGTTGACTGATGGTTCAAGCTCGGGAGATGACTTTGAATATTCATGGACTGGACCAATGGGCTTCACTTCAAATGAAGAAAACCCCGATATCACACAGTCTGGTGAATATTTATTGGTGATCACTAATACAGTAAACCAGTGTTCAGTTTCTGAGCCAGTCATGGTAGAAGTGGACGCTGATTTCCCAGCGATAGATATCGAAGAGCCAGGCATAGTGAACTGTGCAAATATGATTATAGAATTATCAGGTCTTGGCTCTGAAGAAGGACCAGATATCGAATACCTATGGGTAGCCTCTAATGGAGGAGTTATAGACGATGATGAAGACACGCTAGAACCTGAAATTAGCGCAGCTGGAACATATACACTAATTGTATCCAATGTGGCTTCAGGTTGTACTAGTATGCGAGAAGTTGTCGTTACTGATGACTTTGAAGATCCTATTGCAATGGTTAATGATAACCTAACCTTTGGTTGTCAAGATGACATCTTGGATATCTCAGGTGCGGGTTCTAGTACTGGCGCCAACTTTGTATATGAATGGTCTCCAACGCAAGGGAACATTAGCGGCCCTACTGACCAGATCGATACACAAATTGATCAACCAGGTGAATACACTTTACTAGTTACAAATACAATAAATGGTTGTACTGCGGATGCTAGTTTTGTAGTTACACCTGATGAAGATTTACCAGTTATAGCTATTGTGGAACCTGCAACAATTACCTGTGATGTTAGTATGGTATCAATAGATGCTTCAGGTTCAGATGCTGGCGCAAATTTGACTTATACTTGGACAAGAGATGGAGATGAATTCAATCCGCCAAACGAAACTTCATTTGAAGTAAGTGAGCCAGGTGAATATACATTGACGATTGAAGATACTACTAACGGTTGTATCTCTAATGGTACGATTACGGTTGAGGAGACTGTAGAGCCTCCGACAGCTATTGCCGGAGAGTCAATGACGCTGAACTGTAGAGATATGATGCTGAATCTAGATGCTGATGGATCAAGTGCAGGTGATGACTTTGCTTATTCATGGGTAGCAGTAGATGGTGGAAATATTGTTATTGGAAATGATACTGATGAGCCTCTAGTCGATGAGCCGGGTACATATATTTTAACGGTAACCAACACACTCACTGGATGTACCAATATGGATGAAGTTACAGTGATTAGAGAAGATAGAGAACCTGTTATCGAAGTACAAGAAGTGAATACACTTAACTGTCGTGATATGACTATCACTATCGATGCAAACAACTCTGATCAAGGTGCTGACTTTGAAATTTCTTGGGATGCAGTAGGAACAGCTAATATTGTTCAAGGTGAAGATGGATTGACTCCTGAAGTAGACGAACCAGGTACTTATATTCTAACAATTTTAGATACTAGAAATTTCTGCGAAAGAATGGTGGAAATTACTGTAGAGCAAAGCATTGAAGATCCAATGGCTGAAATTGTACAGCCAGACATGTTGACTTGTGATGACCTTGTGGTTTCATTGGTTGGATCAGCAGGGTCTAGTTTAGGTGGTGAATTTTCGTACACTTGGACAAGTCTTACCCCTGGAGGTTCTATTGTCGGTGCAAATGATGTAATTGATATTGAAGTAGACCAGCCAGGTACTTATGAATTGTTAGTAACCAACACAGAGAATTTCTGTGAAACTCCTTTCAGCATTTTGGTTGAGCAAAATATTGAAGAACCAATTGCAGTGACTGGAGGCAATCAAGAAGTTACATGTTCGAATACAGAAGCAACACTTTCAGGTATAGGTTCTAGTACAGGGCCTGAGTTTGAATATACTTGGATACCACTAGGACAAGGGTCAATTGTATCTGGTGGAAATACATTGACGCCAACTGTAAATGCTCCTGGAGAGTATGAACTTGTAGTTAGAAATACAGAAAACGGTTGTGTGAATACCAATATTCAAACTGTAATATCCAATGATCAGTTTCCAACGGATACACCACCGACACCTTTACTGTTGACTTGTAGCCTTACAGAACAAACACTTGCAGGTACGGGTAATCCAGGCTTGTCTTATGAATGGACTACTGCTGATGGAAGCATAGTTGGAGCTACTACGAATTCAGAAATAACGATTAATGCTCCCGGGCTTTATATCATGACGGTTACAAGCTTAGATAATGGATGTAGCACGCCATTCCAAATTCTAGTAGAACAAGATATTGAGGACCCAGCAGTGGAAGCAGGTCCTGAGTCTACACTGACTTGTACGGAGACCGTTGTAGCATTATTGGGAGAAGGTTCTGAAGGAGCTAATTTTAGATACGAATGGACTACTAATGATGGTATTATCTCAGGAGCCACTGACGAATTAGAAGCGTTTGCTACAGCAGGTGGCACCTACACATTGACAGTTTTTAATACAAATAATGACTGCCTGGCCTCTGATGATGTGATGATAAGTGTAGACGAAGATGTTCCTATGGGTATTGATGTAGATGCTATTCCTCCTAACTGTTTTGGTGACCCAGGTGCTATTGAGTTCATAGGTGTTCAAGGAGGAGTTGGACCATATGATTACTCGATTGATGGTGGAGAGACATTCACAAGTCAGACTTTATTTTCGAATCTCCCTCCGGGACAGACTTATTCACTGTTGATTTCCGATTCCAACGGTTGTACAGTTCCAAGTGAAATAACGATCCCTACAGTAGACTCATTAAGTGTTCAAGTAGCAGAACCAATGGTAGAAATTGAACTAGGAGAATCATTTGATATTTCTGCTTTTATTTCTATACCGGTAGATGAAATTGTATCTATTACTTGGTCTCCTGCCACAGGCTTGAGCTGTACAGATTGTCTCAATCCTCAAGCAAGTCCCGGCAATAGTATCAACTATAATGTCGTTGTAGTAAGTGAGAATGGATGTATAGATGAAGCTGATATTCAGTTTAGAGTTGATCGTAATATTGATATTTATATTCCCAATGCATTTTCACCGAATAATGGTGATGGCATCAATGATTTATTCGCACCATTTGGTAAGCCAAGCTTAGTGGCCAATGTGCAACAATTCCAAATTTTTGATAGATGGGGTACGCAAGTATTTCAAGATCAAAATTTTGAACTCAATACTGTTGGCAGAGGATGGAACGGACAATTCAGGAATGAAAGATTACAACCAGGTGTCTTTGTGTATTACATAGTACTTGAGTTTGTAGACGGCAGCACAGAACTTTATGAAGGGGATGTGACGCTAATGGAGTAGGTTTTTTTGCTAAAACAATATATTTAAGGCTGTCTTCTTATTGGAAGGCAGCCTTTTTTTATTTGGACTTAACCTTGGTGGAACAAACTTTATGATGAAGGCCTCGCTTTCTCGGTTAAACACAAAGTTCACAAAGGAGACAAAGACACATGAGAGTCTCTTCGAACATTGTGGTCTTTGTGCCTTCACTTTGTTTCACGCCTATACTGAGTCGCACAAGCTTTATGGTGAAAAAAAAACTCTAATAAGGTATTTTATTTGATTTTCTCGACTCTTACTCTTGTACGAGGGATAGGAATCAGCTCCCGATTTTTCGGGAGAGTCCGTAGGACCGAAATGAACATGGAGTGATGGATAGCCCGGTCCCGCTGTATTTGCTGATTTTTATCAGCAAATACGGCGGGACGGACCCAAAAGATCATTCACAACAAATACCTATCAAAATCGTATTATATCAGGGTAAACAATTGAATTATTCTATTTTTGCGAACATATGCAGTTTTTACAAGGACCTATATTATACGGATTGATAGCTTTGGCTATACCGATCATCATACATCTCTTCTACTTCAGAAGATTTAAGAAGGTTTATTTTACCAATGTAAAGTTCCTCAAAGAGGTCAAGGAAGAAACCAGCGCAAGGCGAAAAATAAGGAACCTATTGGTCTTATTGTCGAGATTGCTTGCATTGGGACTATTGATCCTTGGGTTTGCGCAACCATTCCTACCACAAGACACGGAAGTGAAAAAAGGAGCCAAAGCGGTTTCAGTATACGTTGACAATTCATTTAGCATGAGTTCGCTCTCTCAGGATGTGCCTTTGATCGATAAGGCTAAGGAAAGAGCTAGAGAAATAGTGTCCGCATATAATGTGGAAGATCGATTTCAAGTGCTCACAGGAGACTTCGAAGGAAGACACCAAAGACTAGTAGGGAAGGATGATGCCTTGGCGCTTATAGACGAAATCAAAGTGACGCCATCTGTAAAGAAATTGTCGCAAGTCATAGTACGTCAAAAACAAGCACTACAGTCAGCACAAAATGATGAGGTGTTTTCGTCTTATGTGATTTCTGATTTTCAAAAGAATATAACAGACCTCGAAGAGTTTGCTGATACGAGCGTGTCTATCAATCTACTGCCTTTAATATCAGTACAAGAGAAAAATATTGCTATCGATTCCTGTTGGTTTGACTCGCCTGTACAAATGAAAAATCAGACAAATCCACTTCTAGTAAAAATTAAGAACTATAGTCAAGAAGATGCTGATAACGTCAGACTTGTACTGAAACTAGATGGTCAGATCAAGCCTGTAGGTACTATGAGTGTCCCCGCTGGAAAAGTGGTGACGGATACAGTAAACGTGACCATACTCAGAAACGGCTGGCACGAAGCGGAATTGACGATAACTGATTATCCAGTACAGTTTGATGACTCTTACTATTTTACTTTTAATGTGGCTGAGCAAATCAATGCGCTTGTGATCAATGGTGGAGCAAACAGTAAGTTTGTCAATGCAGCTTTTAGAGGAATAGAGTCATTCAAAATAGTAAATAAAACTACACAGAACTTAGACTACTCTTCATTTCCAACTTATGATTTGATCATCACAAATGATCTATCTAGTTTGTCATCGGGTTTGAATTTCGAATTGAACAAATACATTAAGAATGGTGGAAATGTACTCATGTTCCCAGGAGCAAATGCCAACAAGGATAGCTATAATGCATTTTTGGATGGTGTACCTGCCAACCAGATTGGGGCGAATGAAAAAAATGAAAGGAAAGTAGCCAGCATCAACACCGAAGAGTTTGTCTTTAAGGATGTTTTTGAAAATAAGAGTGCCTTATTCAAATTGCCAGTTAGTCAAGAGAATTATACCATCAGTAAATTTTCTAGTCGCGGTGAGGAGTCGTTGATGATCTATAGAGATGGGAGTACCTATCTAGCCAAATTTAGAGCAGGGCAGGGACATCTCTATTTATGTGCTGCACCTCTTAACGCAGATCTGAATGACTTGGTAAAGAATGGAGAGATATTCGTGCCTATGCTGTATAAGATGGCTATCTCCTCAGCTAGGAATAATCAAATAGCCTATATCATCGGAAAAGATGAGGTATTGGATAGGCCTAACAAAGCTATTGGATCAGAAAAGATCTATAAGATAAAAGGAGAGAAAGAGGAATTTATACCTGAACAGAAGGTTATTGGCTCTCAAGTGATCTTAGGTATGAATAATCAAATCAAAGAGGCTGGATTTTATGATCTATACTTGGAGGAAGCCAATCCACTGGGCGTGTTTGGATACAATTTTGACAGAAGAGAATCTGAACTGCAATATGTAAATACAGCAGATCTAGCAAAAATGACTCAAAATAATCCTTCGTTTTCTATTGTAGATTCTACTAAGAATGCTAATTTCGCCGAGCTGATAAAAGAAAGAAGCTCAGGAGTAGTGCTATGGCGATGGTGCATTATATTTGCATTGATTTTTCTTGCTATTGAAGCACTACTTTTAAGATTCTGGAAAGTGGACTAAGTGAATAAATCACCTCACAATAAATCTGTGAATGGACGTACTTTACAAACAAATACGTATACTCTCTCCTAATAAAAAAGTACCTAGAAAAAAGGTAGACCTTCTTATTTCCCAAGGCGTCATAAAAAAAATTGCGGATAAAATAAAAGTACCAAAAGGCGCTAAGGTGCTGGAGTATCCTAATGCTTATTGCAGTATTGGATGGATGGATGTAGGAGTGCATTGTGGAGAGCCTGGTTTCGAACATAGAGAGAATTTTGAAACCATCCGATCGGCTGCTGCCAACGGCGGATTTACAAGTATCATTGTATCGCCAGATTTAAAACCAGCAATAGATAGCAAGTCTCAAGTATCATTTATCAAAAGTGGAAATGCTAATGCCGCAGTAAGCATATTGCCGATGGGCAGTATCAGTACCAATGGGGCTGGTGAGAATATCGCCGAAATGATTGATATGCATGAAGCGGGAGCGGTCGCTTTTTCAGATGGAAATAAGAGTATCCAATCGGGAGGTTTGATTCAACGCGCCCTTCACTATGCAAAGTCTTTTGATGGATTGATATATAATCAACCCAATGATGAAAGCGTGAGTGGTGATGGCCAAATACATGAAGGCGAAGTAAGCACTATGCTTGGACTACCAGGACTGCCAAATCTCGCAGAAGAGTTGATGCTCAAAAGAGATTTGGATATATGTGCTTATACAGACTCAAAATTGCATTGCGCTAATATTTCTACAGCGAAATCTGTAAGCCTAATAAAGGCGGCGAAAAAGTCAGGTCTAAAAGTGACGGCTTCTGTGCCCATTATGAATCTATGCTTCAATGATGAGGCACTCAAAGACTTTGATGTGAACTACAAGGTCTTTCCACCATTAAGAAACAAAAAAGACCAAAAAGCTTTGCTTAAAGGTATTGCTGATGGCGCTATTGATTTTATATCCTCTAATCATCAACCTCTTGAAGAGGAAGCAAAAAAGGTTGAATTTCCATATGCTTCTTTTGGTACGACTGGCTTAGAAACCATTTTTCCATTAATAGTAAGTCTATTTTCGGATAGGTTTACTTTAGTAGACGCTATAAACAAGCTGGCTTACAATTCGCGTAAAATTTTCAATCAAGAGATTCCAAAAATTGAAGAAGGAGAAACGGCAAATCTTTGCATTTTTAGCCCAACAGAAGAGTGGGTTTACGAGAAATCAAAGGTGAAATCAAAAAGCAAAAACTCCCCTTTTATTGGACATCAATTAAAGGGCAGAGTATTTTCGGTATATAACCAAGGTGTGTTAGTAGAAAATTAGTGGTCATTTTGCTGATTTTAAGCAAATTGAAGTATATTTCACATTCAAAAACCACACAATATGTTAGATCAGGAATTTAACTCAGTTAACCCAAACGCTTCTGTTTGGCCTCATGCACTTCGAAATGGACTTATATGGGCATTGATTGCGATAGTTATGCAATTAACCATGTACTATACTGGATCATTGGAAGAAACCTTAAGTGGGACTTATTCAACAGTAACTGTATTTTCTAGCATTGTAAGTTTTCTAGTTGCTATTTGGTTTATTAGAAGTGCAATTGTTGCTTATCGAGAAGATCTGGGGGCTCTTACTTTTGGTAATGCTGTCAAAGCTGGTGCTGCTACTGGGGTAATCTATGGATTGATCTTAGGAATCTGGTCGTTCGTATTCTATACATTTATGTTTCCAGATTTTCAGGAATTCATGCAAGAAATGATGTATGCTCAGTATGAAGAAGCAGGAATGGATGAGGATGCTATTGAAACGGCGATGGGTTTTGCATCTATGTTTACTTCACCTGGATATCTAGCTATTATGTCCGTAATTGGAGGAGCAATCACTGCTACCATTGTTTCTTTAATAGCTGGTATCTTTCTGAAAACGGAGTAAAAATCTAGATGAATAAACCTTTCCAATATGGCTTTATTGCTGCAATTGCCGCAATTTGCCTATATATGTTGCTTTATTTTGTTGAAAAGCAACTGATAGTTAATCCTTTCGTTAAGTCTTTAAGGTATCCTATATACATTGTCTGCGCATGGATTGCAGTAGGCAAAAGTAGGGGATTGATGAAGGATAAAGAGGTGTTAGTCAGTTGGATAAGGCCTGCATTCATTACTTTTGTAGTGGCCAGTACAATTTTCGCCTTGTTCGAGTTTGTCTTATTTAGATTTGTAGACCACGATTTGTATAAGCTGAGTTCTGAATATTTGACTGAACATTTTCCAGAAATTCAACCCAAAGGGAAGCCTGGCCGAACCAATAGCGTAGCGCCGGTGACAATAGAAGAAGCGGTTAGTATCTCAAGAACCATTTTTTCCTTGGCACTTGAATATGTTGTTGGATTTATATGTTCGGTGTTTATTGGATTTATTTGGAGAAACAAAGAATGAATTTAAGCATAGTTGTACCGGTTTTTAATGAGGAAGAATCATTGCCCCATCTAGAAGAATGGATAGCAAGAGTCATGCTTGACCATGACTTTTCCTATGAGGTACTTATGGTAGATGATGGCAGTACTGATGGTTCTTGGTCGGTTATCAAAGAGTTACGTAGAAAAAATAGATCGGTAAAAGGAATTAAGTTTCGCCGCAATTACGGTAAAGCTGCCGCACTCAATACCGCCTTTGAACATGTGCAAGGAGATGTGGTAATCACTATGGATGCTGACTTGCAAGATAGCCCAGATGAGATACCTGCTTTATACGATATGATAGTCAATGAAAAATACGATATCGTATCGGGCTGGAAAAAGAAAAGACACGACCCCTTATCAAAAACAATTCCTTCTAAGTTTTTCAATCGCGTTACTCGTATAATCAGTGGCATCAAACTAAATGATTTCAACTGCGGACTCAAAGCCTATCGCAAAGAAGTAGTCAAGAGTGTTGAGGTGTATGGAGAGATGCATCGATATATTCCGGTGATGGCTAAGTGGTCGGGGTTTACGCGTATAGGTGAAAAAGAAGTACAGCATCAGGAGCGCAAGTTTGGTTACTCCAAGTTTGGAGCAGGTAGACTAATAACAGGTTTCCTAGATTTACTCTCCATTACTTTTGTAGGTAAATTTGGTAAAAGACCCATGCACTTTCTGGGTACACTTGGGACAATCGCCTTTGCTATTGGTTTTATTATTTTGACTTCCTTGAGTTTTTACAAAATTTTTCATGAAGGATACGGTATGACGGATAGACCGATATTTTACTTCGGGATATTATCCTTGATTATCGGTACTCAATTATTTGTAACTGGTTTCTTGGCTGAATTGGTTTCTCGGAATTCTCCAAATAGAAACTACTACGCAGTCGAAAAGAAGATGGGCGTCAAATCACAAGCCATCGAAGAAGATGTAAATGTGGACATATAATGAGCAAAAAAATTTGCATCATTGGCCCTGCTTATCCACTTAGAGGAGGATTGGCTACATTTAATGAAAGGCTAGCCAAAGCCTATATAGCTCAAGGGCATCAAGTCAAAATTTATACTTTTTCTTTACAATACCCATCTATTTTTTTTCCGGGCAAAACACAGTTTTCAGACGACCCTGCTCCATCTGATTTAGAAATTGATGTGTGCATCAATAGTGTAAACCCCTTGAATTGGATAGCCGTTGGGAAAAGAATTGCCCATAAAGAATTTGATCTTATTATTTGCCGATTTTGGATTCCTTTCATGGGGCCAAGCCTGGGTACTATTTTGAGGCAAGTAAAAGATCGAAAGAAAACTAAAATCATAGGCCTAATAGATAATATAGTGCCACATGAAAAACGAATTGGGGATCGAAGTTTAGCTCAATATTTCGTCAAAGCATGCGATGCGTTTATAGTAATGTCAAAATCTGTTGAAGAAGAATTGCGGACTTTCACTACAACACAAAAAATAGGCTACGCGCCACACCCCATTTATGATGTCTATAAAGATCCTATTCCACAATCCGAGGCAAAGGAATACTTAGGCTTAGATCAAGACCAATCTTATTTATTGTTTTTTGGATTTATTAGAGCTTACAAAGGGCTTGATCTCTTGATCGAAGCGATGGGCGATCAAAAAGTGAAAGATACCAACGTGAAATTGATTGTGGCTGGGGAATACTATGACAAGCAAGAAAAATATGAATCTCGAATAAAAGCCTTAGACATTTCGGACAATATACTCTTGCATACCAAATTCATTTCAAATGAAGAAGTGCACTACTATTTTTGCGCTGCGGACTTGGTCGTTCAACCTTATCATACAGCTACACAGAGTGGTATTTCGCAGATAGCGTATCATTTCGAAAAACCCATGTTGGTAACCAATGTAGGGGGCTTACCAGAAATAGTTTCTCATGCAAAGAATGGTTACGTTGTGCCAGTGAACGCAGAGAATATTGCACTTAGCATTGCTGACTTCTATAAAGAAGAAAGAAAGCAATCCTTTATAGCAGAGGTCAAAAAGAAGAAGAAAGAATTTTCTTGGTCAAATTTTATGGATGCCATTAATAAATTGTGAATCTTTGCTGCTTAATATTTAATTTTCAGTTATGTCAAATGAAATCAAAGAGATTATTTCAGACAGTATCATGACTAAGCAACAGATGCTTAGTGATGACAAGCTGATAGCACTTATTGAGCAAGTAGCTGAAGTATGTACCATTGCTTTGAAAGCGGATAAAAAAGTTTTCTTTTGTGGTAATGGAGGTAGTGCTTCAGATGCCCAACATTTAGCTGCTGAATTATCTGGAAGATTTTTATTAGACAGAGACCCGCTCTATGCAGAGGCACTGCATGTCAATGGGTCTTATTTGACCTCTGTATCTAATGACTACGGTTTTGAAGAAGCATATGCAAGACTAGTAAAAGCGAAGATGCGTAGGGGAGACGTCCTTTTTGGAATTTCTACTTCTGGAAATTCTATGAATATTATTAAGGCTATGGAGGCAGCCCGAGCGCAGCACGCTATTACTGTTGCGATGACAGGTGCTACGGGTGGAAAGCTAGCTAAAGCCTGTGATTTTTTGATCAATGTACCTTCTAAGCAAACCCCTCGCATTCAAGAAGCACATATTACAATAGGACACATTATTTGTGAATTAGTTGAAAAGCGTATTTTCAAAAGCAAGAATCTTGTTTAGTGATATCTAAGAAATTCCCATATCTTTTTTTAGATCGCGACGGAGTTATCAATCACAGACTGCCGGGACAATATGTCCAATCTACAGCAGACTTCAAGTTCATGCCAGGTGTCTTAGATGCATTCCCTAAGTTGGCTAAGCTTACAGATAAAATTGTCATTGTTACCAACCAGCAAGGAGTAGGCAAGGAGTTGATGACTTATGAGCAAATGGAAAAGGTGCATGAATATATGCAGACTCAAATTGAGAAAAAGGGTGGTCGTATTGACGCCATCTTCAGTTGTACAGAATTAGCCTCTGATACTAACAACTGCAGAAAGCCTTCCCCTGCGATGGGTATTTATGCAAAGAAAAAGTTTCCTAAAATAGATTTTTCTCGATCACTAATGGTAGGAGATTCCGCTTCAGATATATTATTTGGAGAGGCACTCGGTATGAAAACGGTCTTGATGCAAGGAAAAGAGGAGGAGTCAGCCTTACAAAGAAGTTTAAAGCCCGACTTTAAGATTAATAAATTCTCAAAAATTGTAGATTTATTGTAAGGAGGTGTTATTTTAGAGGATATTCAATCAAATAAATGAGATCTAATTTCTCCACTGATTTTAAATACCTAGCATATGAAAAATTTAATTTTACTTTTTACTCTGTTTACCATACCATTTCTCATCAATGCACAAGAAACAACATTTAAGAAAAGAAAGGTAAAAGGGTTGACTGCAGTAAAGGTCAATGCATCTGCATTAAAAAATAATTTCAATGCTTCAATTCAACAGATCACTGCACCACCTCCAAGTGGAAATTCATACAGAGATAAACTAGCGATTCAAAAAAAGAAAGGCGCAGAACTATTCCCAAGAAAAATAAGGCAAGACATTCAAAGCCGATCTATGGTGGATCAACCAACTATCGAGACTTCTATAAAAGGAAATACAAGCACAGGTGGGCGTCCATTAGATAATCACTTTGCAGTTAATAATGAGGGACAGTTGGTTACGATGGTCAATTCAAATTTGACAGTAAAAGGACCTACAGGGATTGTTTTAGTCAATTTGCAATTATCAGACTTTGCTTCTGCATTAGGTAGTGCAACTCAAATGTTTGATCCAAAAGTGATTTTTGATCCTATTTCGGATAGATATATTATGACTTGGTTGGGTGGATTTGATTCTGCTAATAGTATCATCGTTGTGGCCTTTTCAGAAACCAATGATGCTACTGGAGATTGGAATGTATATGGCCTTCCGGGTAGTCCAGAGAATGACGGTACCTGGTCAGATTACCCAATGATTACTTATACAGATAAGGAGTTTTTCCTTACGCTCAACTCTATTCGTGATACTGAATCTTGGCAAGCAGGTTTTGATAGAACTATTATTTACCAAATCAATAAAGCCGAAGGATATGCTGGCCAAGAATTGGTGACTACGCTTTGGCAAGAGATTGTATTTGATGGGGGGCGTCTTAGAAATGTTTGCCCTATCAAACCTGCTACGGAGGTAGCATCTGATGAAGTGTACTTTTTGAGCAATAGAAATTTTGATCTACAAAATGATACGATCTTCTTGATGCATTTGAGTGGCACTCAAGATGTAGCAACTTTGAGCGTTAGTATGATCCAGTCAGATCTTAGTTATGGTGTGCCGCCTGATGGAGAACAAGAAGAAGGTGTACTGGCAACCAATGATTCTCGTATTTTGGATGGATATCTGCTGGATGATCGAATAGAGTTTGTAGGCAATTCTAGAAATTTGGATAATGGACGTGCAGGTATTTATCATGGTACAGTCTACGATGTGTCTACCAATCCTACGATAACTGCCACCAATATTAGCAACGATGTTGAAGACTATGGTTATCCTAGCATCGCTTATACAGGCGTGGAGCCTGGAGAAGTAGATGGTATTATTATGTTTTCACACACTGGAATTGATCGCTACTCTGGACATTCAGCGGTTTACTTTGAGACGCCTGGCGAATACTCAGATGTACTCACACTCAAGGAAGGTTTTAATTATATAGATATGATAAACAATTCCGAAGTTGAACGTTGGGGTGATTATTCGGCTAATCAGCGCGACTATGCTAATCCAGGTATGGTTTGGATCGCTTCTTCGTATGGTGTATCTACAAATCAAAATGCAGCATGGTTAACTCAGTTGGCTAGACCCAATATGTCTGTCTCTACCCAATCTGCAAAGAATAATAACATTGAGGTATTAGCTTACCCAAACCCTACTGTGAATGATGTCAAAGTAGTTTTTGAAATTTTTGATGTAAAAAACCTAAAACTGCAAATTGTCGATGTCAATGGTAGCTTGGTTAAGTTGATTCACGACGATAGACCAAAGAGACAAGGAACTTTAGAATTTACAATGTCTACTGCACCACTTGGAACAGGGATTTACTTTTTGCAAATTATTGCAGATGGTCAATCGGTTGCCACTGAAAAAATTGTTGTAAAGTAGCATTATATTTATTTGGGCATGCCCTCGACTTTCTATTATTATAGATATTCATCTATGAAAGGAAGTCGAGGTCAGGTCTTCCATGACTCCGCGTTCGCTGCGGTCCTCTGGGACTAGCACCTAGCCATGCACCTTCCTCTTCCTATGTGCTATCATTCCACCCCTTCATGCAAAAAAAAAGATTTGAAATCTATCAAGAATTTCTACACTAGGATAGAGCTATTCTGCCACACAAAAATCTTCAAATCAAATTACCTTTCCAGATAGTTTTTTTAGTAGCTTTAGTTTTAGTGTGTAATTTCACCTTATGAGCAGGACTCGTTCTGCAGCGTTAGTATAAAATTAGAGTTTCAGGACTAAATATTATCTTTACATATGCCTAAATTTGAAGGAATTAAATACGAAAAAGACATAAAAAAGGCAGTAAATCACTTTTGGGATACTCGCTTAAAGCAAAATAGTGGTCGGAAAAAAGAAGATCAAGGAACAAGAAGCTCAGTTACTGCTGGCAAACAATTAGATGGTTTCGTTCATTTATTAGTTAAAGTTGCATTAGATGTAGGAATACCGCAAGATTGCATATATACCAATAGGAGTACTCTTCCAGGTTATTTTAGACCATCTAAAAACTGGGATTTACTAATTATTAATAATAAAAAACAATTAATCTCAGCAGTTGAATGTAAATCTCAAGTTGGGTCAATAGGAAATAATTTTAATAATAGAACCGAAGAAGTACTTGGAAGTGCAATTGATCTATGGACTACATTTAGAGAGAAAGGTTTTCCTCAATCAACTCCTCCTTGGATAGGTTATTTTATTCTTGTAGAAAAAAGTGCAAAATCAACTAATATAGTTAAGGTCAAAGAACCACATTATAAGGTTAGGAGTGAATTTATTGATACCAGTTATCTTGACAGGTATAAACTTCTATGTCAAAAATTAATGCTTGAGAAGCATTACAACTTTGCCTCTATTATCTGGTCTGATTCATCTAAGCAGTTTGGAAACTTGGACGGTGAACTATCGATGGAATCATTTTTAGAATCATATGCTGGATTCTTAATCGGGAAACTAAAGAGCTTTATATGATTCACGGAGAAAGATCAAGTGGAAACGCTCATGGAATAGTAAATACTAAACCTGTTGTAGTATCTAAAATGTTGGATTTAGTAGATTACAAATCCGATAAAGATTTGCGAAGTATAAAGATTCTTGAGCCATCGGCAGGAGAAGGTGCCTTTGCTATTGAGATACTACGTAGACTTCATAAGTCATCAATGACATTTCAATTTAATTTTCAAGAATCTCTTTCTAATATTTATTTGTGTGAGTTGGACGAAGCAGTTTCATCTAAATTAAAAAGTAATATTGATTATTATTTCAAATCATTGAAATTATCGTTAACCATTCCAAATTTATTTGTTGCCGACTTTTTACAATTGAAGTTACATGAGAAATTTGATATTATAATCGGCAATCCGCCTTATGTTCGCAATGAAAATATCCCTTTAATATCAAAACAAATTTATCAAACAAAATATTCGACATTTACCCATAGGAGTGATTTATATGTTCCTTTTTACGAAAAGGCGCTGAAGTTATTAGAGACTAATGGAGTATTATCTTACGTTTGCTCAAATAGATGGCTTAAGAATCAATATGGCCAAAATTTAAGAGAATTAATTTCTACTCAATACAATGTAAAATCTATAATTGATCTAGAAAATGCAAACCTTTTTGACGAGGAAGTTCTTGGCTATCCTGCTATAACCACTATAGCTAATTGCCAAAAAAAATCATCAACTCCATATTCGGAGGTTTTTGATCTTGATTCGTTTATTGAATTTGAACAAACCAAAGAAAATTCAACAGTACTAAATCTTTCGTCATCAAACTGGTTTTCCTTTTCATATAGAGGAGAATCTTATGAGAAATATTTATTGAGAATAGAAGACCAAAATTTCAAAATCGGTATTGGAGTAGCTACTGGTAGGGATTCTATATTCATAAGTACAAACTTCAAAGGTATAATTGAAAATGAACTTCTTATACCAATTTTAACGTCAAAAGGAGTAAAATCATCTAAACTTGAATGGAAAGGAAATTACATAATCAATCCTTTTAATAGCTCTGGTGGATTGATAAGTTTAGATAAATTTCCACTTGCAAAAAAATATTTTTTAGAAAATAAAGAAGAGTTATCTAAAAGACATGTAGCCAAAAAATCCCCATCAAAGTTTTTCAAGACGATTGATAAAATCAACATAAAATTAGTAACACAGCCAAAAGTAATCTTGCCAGATATTTCTGGAAATAGATTTATTCATGTTGATAAAGGTGAATATTACCCTCATCATAACTTATATTATATAATTGGTGGTTCATATAACGAAATGTGCTTGTTGGCCTCTATAATGATGTCTGATTTCGTATACGATCAACTGCTTCACATTGGAAATAAAATGAAAGGTGGATACCCGCGATGGCAGTCTCAAAATATTAGAAAGTTACGTATACCAATATTAAGTGCTATTCCAGAAGGTGTAAAAGAGTCCTTACTTGAAGCTTATAGAAATAATGACTTAGAAAAAATCAATTCAATAGTAACTATTGACACAATTGAATCATTCGAAATTCTTGAAGGGCAGGGAGTATTGTTTGATGATCATGCAGATTACAAGAATATAAATCATGATCGCACAACAACAGATATTTCTTGAGTTCTCCTACAGTCATCTCTCGCATATCTTCTCCAATTATTCATATTATGTAATACTGATTATAATCATCTAAAAAAACAAAACAGTGAAGAACATTCTGATTAAGGTTTCACTCTTTATCAACTATTTCGTTTTTGCCATTCTGCTCAATAGTGTTGGAGCAGTAATTTTGCAATTGCAAAGAAACTTTGATATCTCTAAAGCTGATGTATCTGTTCTCGAAGGGTTCAAGGATATTCCTATTGCGATTGCTTCATTTTTTGTGGCTTCATTTTTACCAAGGTTGGGTATTAAGCGAGGTATGATTATAGGCCTTCTCATGGTGGCGCTAATGTGTCTAGCAATGCCTATGATCGCAAGTGACTTTTGGCATTTCAAATTATTATTTGCGATTACAGGGGTGAGTTTTGCTATTATTAAAATTAGTGTTTTTGCGGTTATTGGTTTAGTGACCAATAATGAAAAGGAACACAGTAGCCTGATGAGTTGGATTGAAGGCACATTTATGATAGGTGTTTTAGTAGGGAATATCATTATCAGTTATTTTATAGATGATACGAATGCAAAATCTACAGAGTGGTTGAATGTATATTGGCTGCTAGGGGTATTGTGTTTAATGGCGACTATTTTTGTTTTCTTCTCTACACTAAATGAAGAGGATGCGAATAAAGCCAACAATAGTATGGCAGATGATTTTCTTGATATGCTCAAGTTAGCTGCCAAGCCATTAATATTGGTTTTTGTAATGAGTGCCTTCCTGTTTGTATTAATCGAGCAAAGTTTTCAAACTTGGATGCCCACTTTTTATAAGGATATATTAAGTGTGCCAGCGTCTATGAGTATTCAAGCGGGTGCTATCTTAGCGGGTGCATTTGCTGTGGGTAGAATTGCAGCAGGTTTTATTTTACAGAAAGTGAATTGGCTGTACTTTTTATTGACTTGCCTTGTTTTATTGGTCGTTTGCATCTTGTTGAATATTCCTTTGGCTAATTCTGCAAACATAACAGCAGATGTGAGCTGGTGGAACGCACCATTTGTAGCATGGACTTTTCCACTAATGGGTTTATTTCTTGCACCTATCTATCCAACTATAAATTCTATTATTCTGTCCTCTATTCCAAAATATCTACACAGCTCTATGTCAGGCTTGATTGTGGTCTTTTCTGCTTTAGGTGGAACCATAGGCTCTATTATTACAGGAAATCTTTTTGAAGCGTTTGATGGATCTACGGCTTTCTATATGTCAATTGTTCCAATTGGTTTATTAGCCCTTGCGCTTTTGATCTTGAATAGAATGTTTAAACAAAAACAGAATTTTGCACAATGATAAAAACACCAGATCAAGTATTTGGCGAGCTATTCGAAGCAGTTCAATTAGGAGAAGTCTTTAAAGATAGTAAGACATTTGTTGACTTGATTCCATTATTTTCTCCCGAAAAGATATTGAACGATTTTTCACAAGAGAAAAACGATAGAGACTTTAATCTAGAGAAGTTTGTTTGGAGAAATTTTAAAGCACAATCGATAGCGGATTCAGATTTTGTAAGTGATACTAGTATTCCGCTTTCTGATCATATTTCAGTTTTATGGAAACATCTAACGCGTGAAAAAGATAAAGCTATCGAAGGGAGTAGTTTGATTCCGCTTCCACATCCTTATATAGTACCAGGCGGACGATTTAAAGAAATTTATTATTGGGATAGTTACTTTACCATGTTGGGCTTAGCAGAGCATGGCCACATTTCCATGATTGAAAACATGGTGAAAAATTTTGCCTATCTAATAGAAACGATCGGGCATATTCCAAATGGCAATCGATCTTATTTTGTGTCTCGCTCTCAACCACCATATTTTTCATTGATGGTGAGTCTGCTCGCAAAATTAAAAGGAGAGGAGATTTATATAACTTATTTGCCTTTTTTGGAAAAGGAATACCAGTTCTGGATGCATCCTGATTCTAAGCGTACTTTGAAAGTAGGGGAGTATACGCTGAATAGATATTTTGATAATAAGAATTACCCTAGAGAAGAATCCTATGCGGAGGATGTAAATCTCAAAGGCGTTTTTGCTGATCCAATGTTGCATCTTAGAGCAGCCTGCGAATCTGGTTGGGACTTTAGCTCCCGATGGTTGGCAGATAGAAATAGTCTAGAGCAAATAAGAGCAGCAGATATTATTCCAGTTGACTTAAATTGCTTGATGCTTCATTTAGAAAATGTGATATCTAAGGGCTATCAACTTGCTGGTGATACTGCTCAAGGAGATAAGTATAATCAGCTGTATGAAAAAAGAAAAGAAGCTATCCTTACTTCTTTCTACAATCGAGATCTAGGGGCCTTCGTAGATGTAGTTCATAACGAAGGGCAGTCTTCTCAGCTTACTCTAGCCATGGTGTTCCCTTTGTTTTTTGAAATGGCTAATCAAGAACAAGCATATTCTATAGCTGCTATCATTGAAGAGAAATTTCTTAAAGCGGGTGGTCTCCCAACAACTCTAATTGATACAGGTCAGCAATGGGATTTTCCAAATGGATGGGCACCCCTTCAATGGATTGCGGTAAAAGGTTTAGATAATTATGGTCATCATACTTTAGCTAAAGAAATAACTCAACGATGGTGCAGTTTAAATGAAAAAGTATTTAAGCAGACGGGCAAGATGATGGAGAAATACAACATAGTGGACCTAAGCCTAGAGGCTGGTGGAGGTGAATATGATGTGCAAGAGGGATTTGGTTGGACCAATGGAGTCTATCTAGCCATGCAGAAATATTTAGGATTCTAAGGCTCACTTTTTTGCAAACTCATTGCGACATGCCGTAGGCATCAAAGCTCGACAAGCCGGAGGCGCGTAGGGCTAAGGGGTGGAAATGAATCTTCTGCTTATAGCTCCAAATCAAAGGAATAAATCTCCCGCTTAGTAATCCCAGTTGCGTTCTCATTGTGCTCCGAAATAGCATTTTCAATATCATCCCCTTCAATCTTTTTAGTAGGGTAGTTGTAACCATAAATATCTTTGACCAAAAAGACAACATCTTCGCCTATAGAATCATCTAAGAGGTCATTCATGGATTCGGAATCATAAAATATAGACAGTTCATCATCAGCACCAATTGAAATCGGAAATTGAGCAGCTAATTTACTAGAAGTATACACTCTTAATTTTGTACTTTGTGTAGAATCATCTTTGATTAGAAGTAAAGGATTTTGAATGTCTAATTCCATACCGCTAATATTCTCTATTTTCAATTCAGCGATAGTTTTTGATTTTACTTCTTTTTGATCTGCGGTTATTATTCTATCATTGAAAATTGCAAGGCTAATCTTTAGAGCATCACCAGGCTTGTCAATTTCCATTTCTGTGATCTGGCTATTGTCCTTTTTTTGTACCTGAGTAGCTTTGTCGAAGGTGCACATACTATTCAGTCTAGTGATGTTAGATGCACTCCAATTGTATCCAATATCTTCTGACTCGAGATCTGCAATTAGGCGTTCTATGGTATCTCCATCTATATAGGAAGAGGAATACTGATTATTTTTATGTCCATAATTGATAACAAAGGCGCCTTTCTCATTCTTGGATTTGCCAAAGATTAGTTTTATTTCATATGCATAGAAAGAGAAGGTCGTGGAATCACCTTTTTTTAGGTTTGAGCCTGATGGCAAAGATTTGGGTGCGTAGATGATATCCGTTTCTTGGTCTGAGAGTACAGCTAGACCAATGTTTTCGATGGTCATTTCTCTACTTTTAGTATTAGTGATTTCTATCTGAGCTATGGTGCTTGTCGTGATGGTCCTAAAGTTTGCTTTGTCGTATTTTTCGACATTGAACAGAATCATCTTAAAGTCAATCGTATCCTTTCCGTCATCTATGGTGATGTTTTTTATATTGACTTTTTTCATTGTACAGTTATTTAAGTAGTTCTATTTTTGAGTTTGAAAAACGCAATCCTTTAGCACTTTTGCCATCTCTTCAGGTGGTACTCTTTCATAAAAATAATTATCGTACTGAAAGAGAGTAGACGCCTTATCGATCATGCATTTTATCATACTACTTTTATCACAATTGTATGTTTTAGCAAAATCTATTATGTTCGGGTCTTTACTGTAGGTTTCAAAGAAAAAAGACTTATCTTCTTCTGACCAACCTAGACTGTTTGAAGTATTGTATTCAGTACCGATAGATAAAGAAAAAAAATTGCTGTCATCGCTTTCACTATTAAAAACACAGGCAAAACTTCCGCACATGATTTTTGATAGTTTATTCATTTTTGAGCATTTATCTGTTACTTTTTGAAAGGATGTTTCTGATAGTTCCAGGACATTAAAGTCCCTTATAGTTAGGTTGCCTGTAAAAATATTATCTGGTTTGTATCTCGAATGCCAAGTTGGTTTGCTAAAGTAGCACTCTATATGATTAATGTGTTTTCTATCAGCGTTCTCAATAATGACTAAGCCAATTGAATGAAAAATGTAGTAATTGCTATTGAAGTATCCGTTAGAGGGCTTTCGCATATTTGCTTCAGGAACAAGTACGTCAATGGAAGAAACGCCAAGTACGTCTTTGATTTCTTTTATTGTAGTAGTACTATCAATTATACAATCGTTTATGGTAAGTATATCTTCTGTGGATAGTTTGATTGTTTGACCTAAGAGTGAAGTGCAGCATAGAATACAGAGAAAAATAATATGAAAGTAGTTCATTATTCAAGTTAGAGTCAGATGATTATAGCGTTTTAAAGGTAATAAAAATAGCACTTAAAGGCAATGGGCTTTGTGGTCCAGAACCAGCTGTCGTATTGCGTTAAAATCTTTTCAAATAGGTCATTTCTTTCAATTTTTAGAGTTATCGCGACGGGCCACCGGCCCCAAAGCTCGGCGCAACGGAGTGAGCAGGATAAAGGATCGAAACGGCATCCTGTAGTCGCATTATATGCGACTACAGGATATAGTAGAGAGCCTGGTCCCGTGCGGATATAGGCGCTAGCCGTATTCTGCATCGGGATAGCCCCCCCCCTCCAAACAAACATTAACAAGCAATTAGTCGTTTCATTGTTATAATTGGGGTAAAAAAGGTGAGAAAACGGTGATTTTAGAGGTCTTTGGGCATTGAAAAGTTACTAGTATTTACCTATCTTTGCACTCGCTCTACAAACAGGGCTTATTTATTACTAATTAAAACGGTACACAATGCCTAAAATGAAGACCCACTCTAGTGCCAAGAAGAGATTCAAGGTTACTGGTTCAGGGAAAATCAAGCGTTTCCAAGCAGGTAAAAGACACCTTCTTCGTAAGCGTGGAAAAAAAGCAAAGCTTAGGCTTACTGGTTCTACAATCATGGCTTGTAAAGGCGATGCTAAGAGAATCAAAGCTCTACTTTGTATCTAAGACATTTATTTTTTAACGAGAATACAGGTCATCAAGCGCATAATGCCTCTGTATTGAACTAAAATTAACAACTATGCCACGGTCAGTCAACTCTGTTGCTTCCAGAAAAAGAAGAAAAAAAATCTTAAAAGCTGCCAAAGGATACTTTGGAGCTAGATCTAATGTCTACACTGTTGCGAAAAACGCAGTAGAAAAAGGTTGGACATACGCCTATAGAGATCGTAAAAACAAAAAGCGTGTATTTAGAGCGCTTTGGATCGCAAGAATTAATGCAGGTGCTAGACAAAATGGCACTACCTACTCTAAGTTAATGCACGGATTATCTCAAAAAGAAATCGGATTGAACAGAAAGGTACTTGCTGATCTAGCTATGAACAACCCAGAAGTGTTCGCTTCAATTGTTAAAGAAGTAGCTTAAAGAAAAGATTTTTCAAAATATTTAAAGCCGGTGCTCCTTGAGCATCGGCTTTTTTATTGGAACTTGTATAAATTTGCCTTCATCTAAAGCTAGCATTTCATTACATTTGAATATGGAAAATGTCTCACTTCCAACTTTATTTTTTAATGAACTAGAAGAACTTGTTGAAAAGCAAGAAGGCCTATCTGGAAAAGATGTAGTGCAGATTCAATACAATTTGCTCCAACAACTCATTTCTAAACAAACTTCAGAGGAGCATCTGCATTTTTCTACGCTCTTTGCTAGAATAGCATATGTCTGTCAGAAGTATAAGATCCCTGGGATAATACAATATGAAACGCATCTATTCAGAAAAGCTTATCAGCGCTTGGATGAATATGATGATCGGGACATAGTAAGCCTTGGGTATAAGATCCTAGTCAACTTGGTTAGCCTAATTTATGAAGAATCTATCCCCTTAGACTTAAATCAATACGCTAAGTATAGAACGCCACTCTTAGATCTTAAGACCGAAATTCAGTCTTTTGTTCCTCTATTGGAAGTGGTACTCATGGAAGACTTTGCAGACCAAGAACAATTTCTTGCTGGTACAGAAACAGGTGAGAAAATTCGCATAGCATATAATTTGAGCGATCGAAATGAAAATTTTAATCCTACCATAGAGCTAATAAAAGAAGAATTTAAATTACCCATTACCGTAAATCTAATCGATGTAGAAATAGATAAAGAAGGAGTGCATCGACCTAGGGCTTTTGTGGTTTTACCGGATTATTTGGTGGATGTAACATCTATAGCCAACTGTTTTAAAAATTATGGAACAGAGCCCAATTTGCACCTGCTCAGCAAAATGAAAAGCTTTACTAGCTCTCCTGCTTTAATGTTGGGGAATATCGCCAATTTCTTCTTGGACGAACTTGTGAATAACCTGGATGCAGATTTTAATGAGCTCTTTGTGAAAGTATTCAAGTTGAATCCAATGGCATTTGCCTTGATGGATGATTCTACTTTGATGGAGATAAGAGATAAGAGTCGATTTCATTTTGAGAACCTTCATAAAGTGATTAGTCAAGACTTAGATGCACTGGATATTGATACAGTAGAATTAGTCTTGGAACCTTCATTCTATTCTCAAAAGTATGGTGTACAAGGTCGTTTGGATGCTCTAGCCTTAGGTGCGGATAGTAAGAATTCGATTATTGAATTGAAGAGCGGTAAAATTTATAAACCAAATCTGGATGGCATTAATCCTAACCACTATATCCAAACGCTTTTATATGATCTGCTGGTAAGGTCAGCATATGGAACCAAGGTGAAGTCCTTGAACTATATTCTGTATTCTGGTTTAGCGGATAAATCGCTACGTTATGCTACCCCTTCCAACGCATCTCAAATGGAAGCTGTACAAGTACGGAATATAATGTTGGGCCTAGAAGAAAGATTGTGTCAGCTTCTCCCTAATGCTGAAATAGACTTAAAAAGCTTGGATGAATTGTTGTCTACAGAAAAGTTGAATAGAGTTTCTGGATTTGAAGCAAGTGATTTGCAAGCTTTTGAAGAATTGAGTGGATCATTGACAAAATTTGAGAAAACCTATTTCTTGGTTTGGTTGGGTTTTATTGCCAGAGAACAAAAAATATCTAAGCTAGGGGAGGAGGACGCACAGCAACGCAAAGGACTATCTGCACTATGGAGGCATTCTCTTCGGATCAAAGAAGAGTCCTATAGTATACTTCAGAAAATACAATTGATATCCCCAGAAGATGCAGCGCAAGATGAAGCCGTACTCAGGTTCAAGCGAACAGAGGATACCAATAAGCTGGCGAATTTTAGACAAGGAGATCTGGTAGTGATCTATCCATATCGAAACGATGAGACCAATGTGCTTAAAGAACAAATGTTTAAATGTACTCTCATTTCTATAGATGCAAATCTGGTTTCCGTTCGACTCAGAGCCAAACAATCAAATATCTCCATTTTTGAAAACAATAAATATTGGAATGCCGAACCAGACAAGTTGGACACTGGCTTTAATAATATGTATAGATCGGTTTACAAATTTATGTCTCAGAAAGAGAAAAAGAAAAAACTGATCTGGGGATTGGAGGCACCAAGACAGGCGGAGCCACAGCAAAAGTATATATGTGATGAGTTGACAAATTCACAGCAAATCGTATTTGATAAACTAATTACATCTAAGGATTATTTTTTATTGTGGGGCCCACCTGGAACAGGTAAGACTAGTGTGATGCTGAAAAATGTAGTGCAGCATTATCTTCAAAATTCTAATGAGTCTATTCTGCTAATGGCATATACCAATAGAGCTGTTGACGAAATATGTGCTGCGATTGAATCCATACCAGATATCGAACAAAAGGATTATATCCGAATAGGGTCAAAGTATTCTTCAGATGCAAAGTACACAGATGCTTTGCTCTCTGTCAAGATGAAAAATGTGAAAACTAGATCGGATTTGGTAGAATTGATCAGCAATAAACGAATAGTTGTCGGTACTATGGCAAGTATCCTAGGTAAAGCAGAATTGTTCAAGATTAAGAAGTTTGAAAGATGCATTATCGATGAAGCAAGCCAAATATTAGAACCGATGATGTTGGGTATTCTACCTTACTTTGATCACTTTACATTGATAGGGGATCACAAGCAATTGCCTGCTGTGGTAGCGCAAAGAAAGATATTTACGAAAGTAGAAAATGTTCAGCTGGAAAAGATTGGCTTAAAGGACTTGCGTGATTCCTACTTTGAAAGAATGTATCATCGCGCGACTGAAAATGAATGGACTCATGCCTACGCCAACCTAAGTGAGCAAGGAAGATCTCATCGTGAACTCATGGAGTTTCCTAGCAACACCTTTTATCACGATTTCTTAACGCTCTTGCCTCAAACTGCTACTCAGCAAAGTGAGAAATTTGCGTATGTAAAAGAAATTAAAGATAACTGGAATATCCTTTCTAAAGAACGCAAAGTATTTGTGAATACATCGCCAGAATTTTCTGGAAATCCGAAGATGAATACACTGGAGGCGCAAGCACTAGGCGAGATAATTTCACATTTGAAGCAGCTATATAATCTGAATAAGATTGAATTGCAAAAAGACTCTATCGGAATCATTACCCCGTTTAGAGCTCAGATAGCTTGCATTAAGAATCATTTTGACGAAGAGGGGATAGATTATCAAAATATAATGGTGGACACAGTAGAGCGGTATCAGGGAGGCGCCAGAGATATCATCATTATTTCGCTATGTACCAATGACGTATTTCAATTAGATAGTATGGTATCTCTTAATGAGGAAGGTATTGATAGAAAGCTCAATGTCGCCTTGACAAGGGCTAGAAAACAGTTAATTATTCTCGGGAATAAAGACATCTTGGATAAGAATCAACTATATAAAAAGTGGATAGAAAAGGCCCATTTTATCGATGTATCCAAAAGTGTCACCGCCAAAGCGAATTAAAACAGGAGAATTGCCCTTACTTGTCGGATTTAACCAAACGATAACGTATTCATATGATAACCTCCGCTTGATCTCATCGTTTACTATCCAAATGCTCTATTATGCTAAGAATAGCTCTATTGATATGTTTTTGTATTGTTTCTACCCTAGGTATTGGCCAGGATAAAATTTTAGTTAATTCAAGAGATGGAGATCCAAGAAAATTTCAAGAAAACTTGGCACCCTTCTTTCATGGCGTCGCTTCTGGTGATCCTTTAGAAGATAGAGTCATCATCTGGACCAGAGTAACTCCAAATATAATCGGTGAAGAAGCAGAAGTAGAATGGATGATGGCGGATGATGTTAGCCTAAAAAATATTGTGGCTTCCGGAACAACAACCACTTCCATAGATCAAGACTACACAGTAAAAGTTGATGTAACTGGACTTGAGGCTGGCGGGACCTACTATTACACTTTCAAATACGATGATAGATATTCTCTTATCGGTAAGACCAAAACAGTACCCACTACAAATGTAGAGCACTTACGATTTGCGGTCGTGTCTTGTAGTAATTATCAAGCGGGCTATTTTAATGGATATGAAAGAATCGCAGAAAGAAATGATCTGGATGCAGTAATTCACCTTGGGGATTATATTTATGAATATGCGGATAAGGAAGTTGGTAATCCGGATTTATACGATGAAAGACCATTGCTTCCTGCGACAGAGATAGTATCCTTGGATGAATATAGAATCAGGTATTCTACCTATCACTTAGATGAACAATTAATCAAGATGCATCAGCAACATCCTATTATACCCGTATGGGATGATCATGAAGCGGCTAATAATGCTCACGAAAATGGGGCGATAAATCATAATGCTGGCGAAGGACTTTGGGCGGATAGAAAACAAGCGGCGAAGCAAGCTTATTTTGAATGGATGCCTATCCGATCAACTCAGAACCAAGAGGTATTTAGAAAAATACAATATGGTGATTTGGTAGATCTAATTATGATAGATACCAGACTCGAAGGTAGAGATGCACAATTGTCTGATATATTAGATCCAGCTTTGAATAGTGTTACCCGTACTATTTTGGGAAGTGAGCAAAGACAATGGTTGCTTACTCAACTGGTATCCTCAGATGCAAAATGGAAATTGATAGGCAATCAAGTGATCTTTTCAGAATTCAATATCGGATTTGCGTCGGATTTTGGTTTCGGAGCGAATTATGAATCTGTGGAAAGTGACTTCTTGGATATCTGGGATGGTTATCCAGCGGACCGTGATCGAGTGTTGGATGTCATCAAAGATAATAACATCGACAATGTAGTTGTCCTCACAGGAGATGCACATGTCAGCATGGCTTTTGATGTCAGCAAGAGACCTTCTCCATACCCAGTATTTGCAGGTGTCAGCTTTGATGCTCCAGATTATGATGGTGATACCCAAGATGGGTCTATTTGTGTAGAATTTGCTACACCAAGCATAACGTCATCTAATTTTGATGAAAGAACGAATTCCTTTTTGGCAGCAGGATTGGAAGTGCAAATCAATCAACCATTGGTAACGAATGGAATAAACCCGAATCCGCATATGCGATATGTAGATTTAGATCAACATGGATATTATGTTTTAGATGTAACGCCTGAGAATGTACAAGCAGACTACTTTTATTCTGAGATAACAGGCCTGCGTACTACAGAGATTTTTGGTGCTGCGCAATTTACGGGCGATACAGAAAATAAGTTGACTTCAAATAATACCCCAAGCGAAGGGAAAGCTGTTCAAGATACTCCTGCACCGGAAGACCCGTTTATGACCAGTACTTCTAATACCAGACTAAAAAATAAATTTGAAATCGTTGGTATACATCCTAATCCAGCCAACAGTGAAGTGCAAGTTCAAATCGGATTGGAAAAGACATTGCCTATCGAAATATCCATTTATGACATCAATAGAAAGTTGGTAAAAAAGATTCCAGAACAAAGAATTGCAGCTGGATTGTACACGCAAAGCATCGATGTAAATAATTTTGTAAATGGTAACTACAAACTAATTATGCGTAGCAAAGGGGAAGTTCTAGCTACGGGAAATATATTGGTTGTGAAATAATTCTAGCTACTACTTTTGATCTGAAGAATCGTCGTTCAACATAGTTCCACCACAGCCATCAATAAAAGCATGGAATGATGCACCTAATTTGACTTCAAATGGTGCTTCCAATTTTATACTTGTGCCCGAATCATAATCAACAGTTGCCGAGGCGTTAATAATCTGTGTACTTTCAATAGCACCATCCGTTTCATAATCTTCAGTTCCCGTTTCTGTTCCTGTGAGCGCATTTGCTCCAGCATAATTATTAGGACAGTTTCCTGTTCCCATAATAATTAAGTCGATTGTATTAAGGCTGAGTGCGCCACAAATTACCAAACTAAAAATGTCCGTTTGAAAAGCATTGAAGCTCGTTCCGACATAGGAGTTGTTTACGTTATTAATGGTTTCGAAAGAAAGCCCATAGACTGTATAGTTTCCCACTGGCAAAGAAATGAAATTTGAGTTTGCATTTACGGCTGCAATATTTCCCGTAGCTTGATTAACTGCTATATAAGTATAACTGAAAGCGGCACTAGGCGGCGGCACTCCATCATATATAGTTTGCTGTGGCGTTAAAGTATAATTTGCGGGTAAAGCTGGTGAAGTTGGACTAAATGAACTAACCAACAAAGTGTATTCTATTCCAGGAAGTATACTTGCAGAAACGGAGCTGCCAAGACTTACATTCGTACCGTTGAAAGTTGCAGAACTTGATATAAAATTGGCACATGGAGATCCCGCATTGAAAGGCCCTTCATATATACTGAACACTAAACCAGAATTTGATGGTCCGTTAAATGTGAATGTGCCTGAGCTTGCTACTTGAAAAGTATAGGTGTCATAATTGGTGAAGTTGCCATTAAAGTTGGTGCAACCTCCCGAAGTATTACCAACAGCTACACTGGATGCAGGATCTGAGCTTGTAATGGATCCCGCAAAACTCGAAACAATACTTCCAAATTCCGGACTTAAGGACAAATTGAGCCCACTACTACCTTGTATGGCACTTATATCAGTATCAGGAGCAAA
Organism: uncultured Saprospiraceae bacterium; assembly: GCA_938022165.1. GTDB lineage: Bacteria > Bacteroidota > Bacteroidia > Chitinophagales > Saprospiraceae > JALZVN01. The sequence continues at coordinate 30,820 of CALIEI010000241.1, forward strand.
AGTTGTTGCTACTGCATCACAAGGAGAATTAATGGTAATATCTCCAAGGTTGATATCGAAGAAATAATTATCCGAACACTTTACCTTAATTCGACCAACAGAAGTTGGCAATGACGGAATGGTGATGGTATGGTTACCATCATTACTGGTATTACTTACTAGGGTGTGGGGAAATGTATTGCCCCTATCCGTAGAAAATAAAATGTCTACGGTTGAGCAAAGTGTATTCGTACCAGCAACATTCCAGGTAATAGTGGCGGTATTACTACCATTTGCAGTCCATGTACTTGCGCTAGCGTGGGAAGTTACGTCGAATGGACCCATGCTGGCATCTACTGTGATGTCAACTTCAGCACATGAAACAGCACCTCCTGCTGAGGCAAAATCTCTTGAAGTCAATCTGAATTTCATATTTCTCGAAACGTTTGGTAAGATCTCGCCTGGAGTCTGAGTGCTATTAACTATATCAGAAGTGGTAGGAAAAACCCTTTTGTAGCCATCAGTTGAAGGATCAAAGCTCCTAAATAGAGGAGCTGTTGTACTATTTGCTGCGGCATTTGGTGCTCCGTTAGGATTGTTTTGTCCATAAACTATAATATCAGTATCAAATTGTTCCCAATTATAAAAAATGATGTCGCCATCCGCATCTGTTGCTGATCCTTCCAGTTCAAATGGTGTTCCTCTTGGGATGGTCTTGTTCACTGGGGCAGAAGTTACAGGTATGGCATTGGGCGCTGTCGTGGAAGTATGACAAGTCTTACTATTCATCTCATTGACCATTTGTTCCAAGCTGTGATTATGGAAATAAAAAGTAGACACTTCTGGTGTTATGTTTTGACTACCACATGTTCCTTCATAACTCATGAGTGAATTTCCAGAACCAGGTTCGTACCCATTGCCAGGTGATCTTTGATAGCAATTATTTTCTGTACCGTAATAACTATGATGTGCACCAAATTGGTGTCCTATTTCATGAGCAAAGGTGCCGATAAATAAATCATCACTAGAGCCAGCGTTAGCGCCTGTCCAACCCCTTGCTTTGAAATTATCTTCACATATTATTCCTAGTGAAGCTACACCTGAAGTGGCACAGCATGGCGGACCCGGTGGAGGAAGCGGAGGTATAGTGTAGAATGCATGCCCGATATCATAGTTCGCTGCTCCAATAGTACTATTGATTACTGTCTGTGTTGTATTGAGTTGAATATTAGAATTTGTTGGGTCAATCTCTATTCCATCTGTTGCCGGATCGGGGAATAGAATAGCTGTATTATTGGCTATAAGGTTAAAATGAACCGCTAGCTCATCCTCAAAAATATCATTGGCTAAATTGAGATAATGATTTATCTGCGCCAGCACTGTAGCGTTGGTATTCCCATTAGCTTGGTAGAATTCACCAGTAGCTGCGATGGCCATTCGATAGGTGCGGATGGTATTTCCATTTGAAAATGTAGATTGAGCACTTCTATTAGATGAAGATGGATCAAAGTGGTCGTGTATATCATCTAAGCCACAAGTGAAAACATCATTGTCTTTTACGCCTTCATACAATTTGTATTTATTGGATTCGGAAGTAGGAGATATGTATTGTATTTTTCCTTTTGATTTTGTCATTACATAAATGCGATCTCTACCCGTACTAAGACGTCCATTTTTAGTTGGGTCAGATACACTTGACAAGATGTAAGATCTTATTGCTTCATATTCTTCATACAGTTCTTGTTCCATAGATATGGTTTCAAGAACATAAAATTCTTCTTGATTTCCATCTAAATTTGGAAGCTTGATTTTTGTTGGGGAGGTCTTACTTTTTTCTCCTAGTGTGTACAAGGGAGCCTGCGCTATAATATTCTTGAGTTCGGCGACATCTAAGGAGATGAAGAGTGTGTCTTGTTGAGCCCTGATTTCATTGAGAAAAAGCAGTAAGCTTAAAGAGAAAAAGAATGTGATAGATTTGAATTTCATTTTTGGTCTAATGTTATCTTAATTGAAAACAAAAAGTACAATTGACGAATAAATCGACCTATACTTCACTTATTTTTAGACCTCCAATCTTTGTATTCATTGATACTTGGTCAAAACTTATGCCCAAAATATTAGCCTTTAACTTAATAATTTGGTTTTCTGTTTCTGACTTGGGTATTGCGACTATAAGATAAGCAGATTCTTCAAAAGACCTATCAACAATGTCTATTTTAAGTCTTTTTAAACCGTTCATCAGCGGAGCCATTAAGCTATAATCAAAATCTATCCTACACTGATTCGTGATGATTTTTTCGACTATTTCAGCATTTTGCAGGGCTTCATTTGCGGCTGACCTATAGGCTTGAATTAATCCACCAGTACCCAACAAAGTGCCTCCAAAATATCTTGCTACAACTATGAATACATCTGTAAGTTCAAATTTGTCTATTTGACCTAAGATAGGCTTACCAGCTGTGCCTGAAGGTTCTCCATCATCGTTTGCACGAAAATTATTGCCATCGGTTCCTAAACGAAAAGCATAGCAGTGATGTCCAGCCTTACTATGCAAAGATCGTAACTCGTCTTGCGCTGTTTCGATTTGTTTTTGGTTGACTACCGGATAGGCGTAGGCATAAAACTTAGAGCCCTTCTCTTTGAGAAATCCCTCTACTGGGGCGGCAATGGTTTTATATATGTCTTCTTTAGATGGCACTATAACTTAATACGCAATTTTATCTGTTTTGTCTGTCCAAGCTTGGAAAACTTTGATCGCATCTTCGCGCATAATTTGAGTCATAGGGATACTTCTCTTATCTAGAGGCTTGTCAATCTCTTGATAGAAGAAGTCGTCATCAAAATTAATTGCTGCTGCATCTTTCTTTGTGTTGGCATAATAGATCTTGTCTATCCTTGCCCAAAAGATGGCTGCTAAGCACATAGGACAGGGCTCACAACTGGTATATATTTCTGCACCGGACAAATCAAAATTTTCAAGGGCATTGCAAGCAGCTCTGATTGCCGTCACCTCTGCATGAGCGGTAGGGTCATTTGTTGAAGTGACCTTATTGTTTCCTCGACCAATGATCTTACCGTTTTTTACGATAACTGCTCCGAAAGGCCCACCTTCGTTTTCGTCCATTCCTCTTTTTGACTCTGCAATAGCAGCGCGCATAAATTCTTCGTGCATCTAGATAGTTATTGTAATTTAAATTTGACAGGTAAATTAAATTGCACCTTTACAGCTTTGCCTCGCTGATTACCTGGTTCCCATTTGGGCATAGTATTGACAACTCTGCGGCTTTCCGCTTCAATAGATTGCGAAACACCTCTTACGGTGGTTACATCTGAGATGGAGCCATCTTTATCAATTACAAATCTAATGATAGCCATTCCTTCTATGTTTTTATCACGTGCATCTTTTGGATATCTGATGTTGCTATAGATAAATTCTAGCATTTTCCGTTGAGCGCAAAACTTTTGTTCCTCTTCATCTTCTATTTCTGCGCATCCTGGAAACTTTGGCATTTTCTCAACGACTTTAAATGTTTCATTATCTTTTTCTTTCTCTAGTGTTTGACTAAAGATGGTGTCCGCTTTATAAAGCCCCTCATTAATAACTACACCTAATGAATCGTACACACTGAATAAACCTTCTCTTACACCCATGTCATAGGTATACTTTGATCGAAGTATTTCTTTAGTATAGTTTTTTACTTCTCCATTTATTTCACCATTTATATAATTCATTTCTTTTGTTAGAGTACCATCTGTAATAGAATAAGATTTCCAAGAACCACTTTTCTTACCTTTTTCATATTGTCCTTCATCTTTTTTGAATCCGTCATCCCACCATTCATTATAAGGACCATGCAGTAAATTTCGATCTTCTGGATGGTAAGTCATTTCATGAGTACATTGGTATTTTTCAGGATAGTACATTCTTTTTTTGACACTGCCGTCTGATAACTTGGTTTCGACCCATTGGTGTGATTTCGAAGTTATTTGCTCATCACTTGGAATAAATTTTCGATAGCGCATCAAAGTTTCCTCGGGTAAAACGACTTGGTTTACCACCGCAGGAGGTGGGACTAGGCAAGAGCAAAGGATATAGCTAAGAATTACAACACAAAGAAAGTTCAATATTTTCATCTTTGAATTTATTTTATTTTTTTCATTTTTTCATTCGCCCAAGAAAGCATGTCAAGGTACAAAAAGGATCTTTTCTCATACGGATCGTGGCTTATATTTTTGAGCGTTTTAATAAATTCTTTAAATGCTTGTTTTATCTCACTATCAGG
>CALIEI010000242.1 GCA_938022165.1 uncultured Saprospiraceae bacterium
ATCTTTTTCATCTAAAAGATAACCCATATCAAAAGCTTGTGGAGCAGAAGTAGCTACCTTTGCTTGCGCTATCGTCAAAGTCTTGTCGATCAAGGTAGGCATTTGTACATCACCTTTGAAGAAAGCATCCGAAGCTCTAAGCGCAAACTCTTTAGTGCCTGCTCCTCCAGGTATCAAACCAACACCCACTTCTACAAGACCGATATAACTCTCGGCTGCACACATGGCAGCGTCGCAGTGCATAACCATTTCGCAGCCACCACCAAATACATATCCCTGTGTAGAAGCGACTACTGGTATAGCCGAATAGCGACATCTCATCACAGTATCTTGGAAGGTCTTCACAGCGATGTTCATCTGATCCCATTCTTGTTGGAAAGCAAACATACCGATCATCATCAGGTTGGCACCTACCGTAAAGTTGGTTGCATTATTTCCGATCACTAATCCTTTCCAGCCTTGCTCTTCTGCAATGGTAATGGCTTCATTGATGCCTCTGAGTACGCCTTCACCGATAGAGTTCATCTTAGAGGTAAACTCTAGACAAAGAACTCCATCTCCAATATCATGCAGTATAGTTTCACTAGTCTTATTGACTGGTGCTCTATGGCGGAGGGTGTCAAGAATGACGTAGTTATCAGCTCCGGGATTGGTTCTATATGCTTTATTGGCAATAGAGTAGTAGTGGTACTTATTTTCAATGATGGTATAGAAAGATGACTTACCAGCAGCCAGCATCTCTTTGACCCATGGCGCGATACTATGACCCTCTGCTTCGGCGAGTTCAATTCCTTTTTGGACGCCAACCATATCCCAATATTGGAATGGTCCTACTTCCCAAGCAAAACCTGCTTTCATGGCATCGTCTATACTATAGATGTCGTCTGCGATCTCTGGGATTCGATTGCTCACATACGCAAAAAGACCCGCTAATGACTTTCTCACCAATTCACCTCCTTTATCATCTGCATCTATAAATGTCTTGATTCGCTTAGAAAGATTTTCAATTCCTTTTGTAGCAGCAAGCGATGGGATATTTGGCCTTTCTGTAGGTTTATATTCTAAAGTGTTTAGATCAAGTCCAAGAATGACTTTTCTACCTTTAGCATCTTTTTCCTTTGTCTTTTTATAAAAACCCTGACCCGTTTTATCGCCTAAGAATTTATTTTCTAACAAAAATTCGTAGTACTTAGGAATTACAAAAGTATTTGCTTGCTCATCATTTGGACAGTTCTCCTTGATCCCTGCTATTACTTTTGCTGAGGTATCATGACCAACTAGATCGCCCAATCTAAAAGTACCCGTCTTAGGTCTTCCTATAGCTGGACCCGTCAATTTATCTACCTCAGAGATGCTCAAGCCGAGCTCTTCAGTTAGCTGGTAGATCTTGGCCATAGCATATACACCAACTCTATTGGCTATGAATGCAGGCGTATCTTTTGCGAGTACAGTTTGCTTGCCCAAGTATTTGTCTCCATACTCCATGAAGAAGTCGATCACCGCAGGATCTGTTTCAGGACTAGGGATGACCTCAAACAAACGCATGTATCTTGGAGGATTGAAAAAGTGTGTCCCACAGAAATTCTTTTTAAAATCTTCTGATCGACCATCTAGCATCATATGGATCGGAATACCAGAAGTATTGGAAGTGATCAAAGCACCTTCTTTTCTATACTTTTCTATCTGATCAAAAACTTGCTTCTTGATGTCTAGTCGCTCTACCACGACCTCGATGATCCAATCGGAGTCAGATATCTTTTCCATATCGTCATCAAAGTTGCCTGTAGATACTCTATTGGCAAATTTCTTATTGTAGAAAGGCTCGATTCGCTTTGACTTTAATGCTGCTTTTACTGCACCATCTGCTAGCTTGTTTCGCATTGCAGGTATAGCTTTCTGCTCGTCCGTAAGGTCAAAAGGAACGATGTCCAAAAGCAGGACCTCAACACCCACATTAGCTAGGTGGGCTGCTATGCCCATACCCATAAGGCCAGAGCCCAGTACAGTGGCTTTTTTGATATGGCGTGGCTTAGTATGGTGCTTTACTCCGCTTGGAGCCTCACTTACTACTTGATTTTCAATCATGAATTGCGCTTTAATGAATTATTATAATAGATGTATAGATTATATGTAACGTATTTAGCTTTCAGGGAGTTTTATATCGGCGTCTCTTTATGCTACGAAATTAGCGAATTTTCGCTGGTTTGATATAATAAATATAATTAATCTGTGAAATATTAAAATTATTTCTCATCAATTAATAATTTGTGAGCTTTTATTATCGTTCATACATCCAAAGTCTGAACATTCTAACATACTAAGTTCACAAATTACGTTCTATGAAATTTCAACCCATGCTATTGTTTTTCTTCCAATCTGACGCTGAAGAGGAAGTAGTTTCTCAAAGTATTCTTGATGTAATCTTGAATAGCGGTATCCTAGGATTAGCCATCCTTACCATTTTGATTATTTTATCTGCACTTGGCACTTACATTTTTATCGAAAGGTACTTGACGATTAAGAAGGCCACTAAGATGGACGAAAATTTTATGAACAACATCCGATCAAGTGTAACTGCTGGGAATATAGCAGGCGCCAAGGCTTTATGCGGTAGCACCAATACACCAACAGCAAGAATGGTTGAAAAAGGTTTGCAGAGAATAGGTAGACCGCTGAGAGATATAGATGCTGCCATTGAGAATGTAGGTAACCTAGAGATTTTCAAACTGGAAAAGAATCTTTCTACGCTTGCTTCTATTGCGGGTGCAGCCCCCATGATTGGTTTCTTCGGAACAGTTACCGGGATGATACTTGCATTCTACGAGATGTCTACTGCCGATAACGTTGGACCTCAGGTACTAGCAGGCGGTATATATCAGGCACTTTTAACGACTGCATTCGGTCTGTTCATTGGTATTCTTGCATTCGTTGGGTATAATTTACTAGTAGGAAAGGTGGAGCACGCTGTTTACAACATGGAGCGTTCTACGACGGAGTTTATGGATTTATTGCAAGAACCTTCAGCATAAATTACACTCAATTTTTCAGTAATTCAAATATTAAATCACTGGATTTGAAAAAGCTGGAATGGAAAAGAAGCTTTGAAATAAAACACGATAGCAACCGTTGAAAATCATTTGATTTCATATTTGCTAAAAAATTACTGAAAAATTAAATAACTAATTCTAATGGGTTTAAAGAAAAGAGGTAAAGTAAGTGCGGAATTCAGTATGTCATCCTTGACGGATATCATCTTTTTGTTGTTGATATTCTTCATGTTGACCTCAAATCTCGTGCAGATTGATCCTTTTGAATTGCCTGAGTCGGACTCCAAGACCGTTGCGCCAACGAACATTGTGGCACAAGTCAGAGAGAGTGGCGAGATAAAGTTGAATGTTGATGGTAAAGAGAGTATCGTCAAGTCAACCAAAGAGATTATTCGTAAAGTAAGACCCGCTTTAGCGGATATAGAAAATAGAGAAAATGCAACGCTTACTATCGTAGCAGAAGTAGGCGTTCCATTCAAGAAAGTATCAATGCTCATGGCTGCAGCAGCCGAATTACAAATGAAGGCAATAATTGCCACCCAACCTACTGGATAGGTATTGTAACAATTAAATAATTAATACTCAGATGGGACTTAAGAAAAGAGGTAAAGTAAGCGCAGAATTCAGTATGTCATCCTTAACGGATATCATCTTCCTATTGTTAATTTTCTTCATGTTGACATCATCATTGGTATCCCCTAATGCCCTGAACCTTAAGATGCCAGGCAAGTCAAGTGTACCAGCCAGCACATCTAAAGCCCTACAAAAAATAAGTATAACAAAGACCGGCTCTTATAAATATGAGGGTGCTTCTGTGCCTTCCAGCGCATTAAGCGATTTGATCAAAGGAATGAAAGGAGAGCGTTTTATCATCGCTCCAGACAGAGAGGCTCCAGTTGAGAAAGTAGTTCGTGTCATGGATCTAGCTATGAAGTATAATGTAGAGACTGTTCTAGCTGCGGCGGATAATTGATTAAGCTATTAGCTGTTAGTCTTTAGCTATTATGTCTTTAACTATTAGGTTAAATTCCCATTGTCAAATTTCCACTATCAACTCTCCATTTATAATTCTTTTTCGGGCGTCCGGGCGGGCTATGCATGGGTCCGCGTTCGCTTCCGTGCTACGCACTCACGAGCAAAGCTCGTGACCATTTCTATCCCTGACGCGAGGCTGTTACGAAAGTCATAAATTTTCAAGAGATAGTATTAGAATTAGCACTCTCAAAAACGAGTTAAAATTGTTTTATTTCTTAATTTAAAGTAAGAAAAAAGCAAATGGGAGAGATAAAAGGAAGTGTACGCAAT
>CALIEI010000243.1 GCA_938022165.1 uncultured Saprospiraceae bacterium
ACGGCTATATGTGTAGGCTTTTCGTTTCGCATCATATCCCACATCGTCCTCGTGAAGCCTGTCACCGCAGACGTATTCATCCCTTTAGAGTTGATGAGTGGTCGTGTGATGAATGCATAATGCGCACGATATACGAGCGCATGCCCGTCGAGGAGGAACAGTTTTTTCTCAGCCATTTTTCGATTTTTCTAGACACACAAGGTAGGGGGTATTTGTTGATTTGTTTATTTGTTCATTCGTTTATTTGAGAAAAAATGTGGGTTTGTGTTGCAATTATTATGTGGGGCCTACCTGATTACGCTGAAAAAGCTACATCAGGTCGCTATGTTTCGTAGCTCGCTATTCACTCGGCCCTACGGGCTCCCGAGCAAAGCTCGAGACTACTGCACAGCGCTAGTCCGGGGGGATGAAATAACAAAAGCATACCCCAGAATCCTGACTTATGTCCATACAAGACAAGTGCGACTCACGAATATTCTTTATATTTATAAAAATACTGCTTATGCAAAAAGTAATTTTTACACTCATTTTTTGTTTTTGTTTCTGCCTAGCTTCTTTTGCGCAAGTAGAGAACAAGAGCACAAACACATCAAAGAGTAGTTCTAATTTAGAAGAATTAAAATTAGATCCACAAAATACTTTGGAGACAATCTATGTTATAGAATTCAAAGAAAGACTTTATTCAAAAAGTATAGGCTGCACCATTTCTAGTGTTGAGCCATTTAAATTGCCTATTTATCCAGTAGAAGTTGTCTATACTGATATTGAGGAAAATCTTGCTCAACTAGTACCTATTACTTTTCGCAACAGACCCGGCCCTGCCGAAAAAGACCCAGGTAAACCCATCAAAGAACTAAGCTTATATCCTAATCCAAGTTTTGGTCAGATACAAATTCAATTGACTTTTGAAACCTTGCAGCTCAGTTTGTTTGATATGCTGGGACATAATCTGGGTGACATTCCATTTCAAACACTAGAGGATGAACTAGTGAGTATAGACCTTAGCAACTTGCCGTCGGGCACTTATGCTTTGCAACTGCGACATGAAGAGGGAACGGATATACAAAAAATCATTATAGTAGGCGAATAACCTAAGTAAGCCAAGTAAACAGCTCCATCATTCCCGCAATACCAGCATGCACCAAAACACCGCCCCAAAGATTCTTTGTCTTTAGTGCCAAAATAGAAAGTATATAGCCTCCAAAGATACTTGAGAATGCTTCTGCAAAAGGTTTACCAAAATGCAGTACTGCATAACAACACACCGCTGGAAGCACTACCTGTGGGCCAAGTAGGCGAATAAAAGAAAAGATCAGGAAGCCGCGAAAGAAAAATTCAATACTGATAAAATTCGATAGGTAAAACACTTCGAAAGAAGCTATGGTCAACCAACTTGGAACATCATTGAATCGAGAAAAAGCAACTCCCCCACTTTTAAAATACATCGGATAAAACTTCTGTATACTTGGCAAAAATGTAGACAAGTATATCACTACTGCCATGATGGCAAGCAAAGGGATATACATTTTCAGTCCTTTCGGTTTCAAGGTTAAACCAAAGAATCCATTCATCTCAGCTTTGTCTCTTTTATAGAATATCAATAAAGGAATGAGCAGCACAATCAATCGAAATACCTTTTTCACTATGCCGTGTAAAAAGGTACAAGCTTTCATGTCTAACCATTCACAAAAGTAGCCTTTAAAATAAACGGATCGATATAAAGCAAGAAATAGAAATCCCACCATAAACTTTAGCCAGAATTCACGACTATTCAAAAAGTCAATCTTATTGAAATACTTCATTAATAAACATGCTCCAAAAAATGGAACGCCCATCAATAGAAAATGACCGATGAATCGCAAAGGGAATGATTTGATTTGATCCACATAGGAATCTTCAAAATCTAGGGAGTAATTGAAAACGAACATGATGCTAAGCCATACCCCAATCGCTAGATATAAGTTTAAAGAAAAATTTTCTTTTATATAAGATCGAAGGTACTGTATTATGGTTTTCATTAAGAGTCGAGGGTTATTTTATACCTTGAAGTTAATATAAAACTTTAGACTAAGGGGTATTTGTTTTTCAAGCAATAGTGCCACTAAGCGATTCAGTAAAACACCTAAGTACACTTAAGCATCGCTAATGTATACTAGGCACCTAAGAAAAATCTAAGGTATCTCGCGTAAGCTTGTCCAACTCACAGAGGTGGGTAAGCTTAGCTAAGGTATCTTAGGTGGTTTCGCCAGCGTAAGAGCAGCCAATTCGACAATAATAAATTAAAAGAAAATGCGGAGGATAAACTTAAACATTCAAATAACTCATCAAAGAGTCATAACGCTCTTTAGCTGCGTCAAAGATCTCCTCTTCTTGCATAGTGAACTTGACCTTGTAGCTATACCGTTCGAAGTTAGCGATAATGGAAGCGATATTATGCTTGTTTATCTTAAGCGTCACATCCACTAGAGATTCATCTAGATTGGTGTTGATAAACGAACTTAGAATAATACCTTCCTCTGATTCTACAATCTGCGAGATTTCAGACATAGAATAATCTCGCTTAGGAATTTCCAATACCAAAACTGAACCTGGCTCAGTGAAAGAACCTGATTCTGCGAAGTAATTCAACAAATCATTTTGCGTAATGATCCCTAGATAGTTGTCTTCAGAATCTACAACAGGGATAATAGTCAACTTTGACTCTCCTAATAAACCGAGTACCTCATATAAGTGGTCAGTTTCTTTGGCATAAGCTTTACTGAGCGAAAGACTGTAAGAACCAATCGGCTCTTCGATATTATTACCAATAATATCCTCATCGCTAATAAGCCCTAAAAGTTGCTCATTGTTGACTATGGGATAATGCGAAAGGTTGAATTCACTCATCAGACCTAAGGCCTCCTCTCCAGTGTCGGAGGTTTTAAGCGGGATAATCCCATCTGTAAGTAATGATTTCGCAAGCATAGTACATTATTTAAATACTCAACATATAAACGCTCTACAAGTCAAATCGTTAGCACCTCAAGGTGTTAAAACTTGTTAAATTAGTCTAGACCGACGCTATTTGGTTGCTAATTACAAAAACTTCTAGGAACGAAGTAGTTTTTCTTTTTGAATTGTGAATTCCTCATCCGTGAGCAATCCTCTTTCCCTAAGGTCGCCTAATTTTTTCAATTGGTCAAGTAGGTCCGTTGAATTATTGGCATTTATTTTAGTTTCTTCAGTTACTTTTGGCTCAACTGTAGGGGTGTCAACAGGCTTGTTTAATCTAAAACCTTTACCTATAAATGACTCATATTCAGGCTGTATACGAAGGTATGCTAGGGCATCATGATTCTTGATCTTGTCAAAATCTAAGAATCCGTATTCTACTGCCTTGTCTAAGTGAAAAAATGAGCTTTCTTTGTCTTCATTGATAGAATAAGCACAAGCTAGGTTAAAATGAACCGCTACATCTTTATAATTGACCTGGAGCGCCTTTTTGAAATCTTTAATAGCCCCAAAAAAATCAAAGTCCTTATATTTTTCGATTCCCTTTATTTTATGGGGATTGGTAGCCGCTACTTTCTGGCGACCTAGATTTCGCTCTCTTCGTCTCTGCTTTTCCACTTCGCTATTCCTTCTTTTCTCTTCTGCTCTTCTAGCGTCAAAATCATCAAAACGTTCTTTCTTGTAGGTATCTACATATGCATATCGATTGTACTTGAAATCGAAATCCTCCTCATCCATCAACAAAAATGCGATAGCATCAATAAAACTTATAATTGGACTAATAAAAAAGAAACAAAGATAAAGAACACCTAGGCCCACTTGACCCAAGTAAAATCTATGTATACCAAAAATGCCTGCAAAAAACGCCAATAGCGCAGCAACCATTTTGTCTTTCTTCTTTTTGTTCTTTACGGCCAATTTGTAAAATTTCTAGTTTAATAATTTTCCCTTTTGAGCTTCGAATTCAGCTTCCGTCAAAACACCGCGCTCTCTGAGATCTTGCAAACGGTTGAGCTGTTCCAAAAGATTAGAATCTAGCCCAGGATTTGTTTTCTTTACCGTCCCCTCTTTCATTCTGTATCCATTCGCTTTGAAGTCATCAAATTCTGGTTGAATACGCAAATAAGCTAAAGCATCGTGTGTACCGATTTTGTCAAAGTCTTTAAACCCTAATTGCACAGCTTTATCCAAGTGTGTAAAAGCTTTATTTTTATTCTCAGTCAATGAATAAGCCGCTGCCAGATTAAAATGGATTGCGATGTCATTCGGAGAGATAGTCAAAGCTTTATTAAAATCTTCAATCGCTCCATCATAATCATATTCTTTAAACTTAGCTATACCGCTATTCTTTAAAGGATTCTTTTTAGGAGCAGCTGGCCTTCGCACACGATCTTGTTTTCTGCGTATTTCTTCTCTTCGGCGTGCTTCAGCACGTTGACGAGCTAGGTCCGCCTCTCTTCTTGCTCTAGATCGATCATTGGTTCTGCTGTTTCTAGGACCAGGGCTTCTTTGTCTTTTTTTGCTCCCCGCAAAGAAAGAATTCACGATAAAAAAGAAAATAGCTACTGGAATTGCATTCCCTATCCCTCCGGATATAAATGCCATCAAAACAAAAAAGAACGCTATTCCGCCAATCGAGTTATTATTCATGATATTTTTTTTGTGGACTTCACACAAAAATATTAATTCCTGACTCTTTAGTTCGTTAATTAAATATTTAAATCGAAAACAAATATTAATGTGCTTGACCTAAGACTATTAATGCCTCCACAATTTGGTCATCACGATCCAAGGTTACTTTAATTTCATCCCCTGTTTTATACTCTCCCAATTCGGCACTCAACTGATTCATATTATCCACTTGCTTGTCATTGATCGCAAGAATAATGTCTCCTAGAATGAAATTTCCTTGTCTATCTCTCAAAGTGGATTGCAATCCAGCTTTGTCGGCAGGCCCTCCAGGTGTTACCCTCACGATCAATATACCTCTCTTTCTTAAACGCTGTAAAATTCCATTAGGTGCTATTTCGATACCTAAAGTAGGTCTTTTTATTTTTCCATAGGTAATCAACTCAGGTATAACCCTTCTCACTGCGTCTACAGGTATCGAGAAACCTATCCCAGCATAGGCGCCAGAAGGACTGTAGATAGCGGTATTTACCCCTATCAATTCTCCAGATGAATTTAATAATGGTCCGCCTGAATTCCCAGGATTGATCGCCGCATCTGTTTGTATTGCATCTTTAATCGGAAATCCTCCTGAACCATTTACTTCTCTTCCTAATGCACTAATGATCCCGGTAGTCAAAGTCTGATCCAAACCAAACGGATTCCCTATCGCTAATACGGTTTGTCCTACTTGCAAATTATTTGATATCCCTACAGGCAATGGGCTGAGTATATCTGCTGGGGCTTCTATTTTCAAAACAGCCAAATCTTTATCAGGCGCCTTACCTATCAATTTAGCATCCCAGGTACTTTGATCCGCTAAGGTTACTATAGCTCTATCTGCTCCTTCGATCACGTGATAGTTCGTTACAATATGGCCATTTGCATCCCAGATAAAGCCCGATCCAGATCCTTTAGGTATTTCTGCAATATCCATGGTAAAGTAATCCTTCTCAAATGTAGAAGTAGTGATAAACACTACACTTGGAGCCGCTTCTTCAAATAAGGCTATCGTTGCTTTCTCATTGGGCTTTAAATCAAACTTCTCTGTTTTTGTAGACACTTTATCATTAGCATCTATATCTGCAAAGGCATTTTTAGTTTCCGCCAAAACTTTTGCTGAATTATTGTTGGGATCTTCAGTATCTGCGCTCCAGGAAACACCTAGAAAATAGCCGCCTAAAAGTAAGATCAAACCCACCAACACACTGAAAAAATTCTTCATATAGATTTTTATTCTTTTACCTGAAATATGCGATCGTCATTGAATTTATAGCACAACAACCACACTACTAAAATAACGCATTTAGTACATAACTCTATTATAAGAATAGTTCGGTAATTTTTCAACAAATGTAAAATCACAAAAAAATACAATAGCATGATAATCATCCATAAAAGCAAGAATTTACCAACACCACATACTATACAAAATCAGTGATTTGACATTTAATTACCGAACTATAAGTATAAAGGAAATGGATTTATTACTGTATGGTTTTTATACAAACGATGCTAATTTATCGTCTGATGGTCTAATTAGACTAAACAGGCCTGAAAAACAGTATTTTCAGTCAATTTATCCAATTTGACCTTGCCCAGTGTATTCACTTTACCTTCTATTACAGGCAATTCCACTTTGATGTAGTTATCGGTAAATCCGCTCAACAATCCATCTTTCTTATGGGCCTCAAAAAGGACTTCACGCTCTTGACCAGCAAAAGCATTATAAAAAGCTCTCTTCTTTTTCTCGGACAAAGTAGTTAGCATGGCATTTCGCTCTCTTCGCACTTGTAGCGGTACCGGATTATCCATTTCTGCAGCAGGTGTATTCTTTCGCTCACTGTATGTAAAAACGTGTAGATAACTGATATCTAAATCGTGCAAGAAGTGATAGGTATCCATGAAATCTTCTTCGGTCTCACCAGGAAAACCTACTATCACGTCAACCCCGATGCAACAATGCGGCATCAGCTTTTTGATTTGAGCTACTCTTTCTTGATAGAGTTCCCTGCGATATCGTCGCTTCATCGCTGCAAGCATCTTATTGCTACCAGACTGGAGCGGCATATGAAAGTGAGGTACTATCCTTTTTGATTGAGAAACAAAAGTGACAACTTCATCTGTACACAGATTTGGTTCGATGGATGATATGCGATATCGCTCTACCCCATCGACTTCATCTAAGGCTTTGATCAAATCTATAAACAGCTCTCCTTTCTTTGGTCTTGTGCCTTCGATCACGGCGGTTCCATTGCCAAAGTCGCCAATATTGACTCCTGTCAAAACGATTTCCTTCACCCCTTTATCAACTATTTCATTTGCCTTTGCAACTATATTTTCGATAGTGTCTGATCTCGACTTTCCGCGCGCTAATGGAATGGTACAAAAAGTACATTTATAATCACATCCATCTTGTACCTTGAGAAAAGACCTCGTGCGATCACCAAATGAAAAAGCACTGACGAAGCTATTAGCATGTTTCACTTCGCTTACCTCCATCACTCCTGTATCTTCCGCCTTATGCAAGTCATCTACAAAATCGAGGATACGAAATTTTTCAGCAGCGCCTAAGACCAAGTCTACTCCTGGTATTTCAGCTATCTCTTTTGGCTTGAGCTGAGCATAACAACCTACTACCACTATCTTGGCTTGCGCATTCGCCTTTTGGGCTTGGCGAACAATTTTTTTACACTTACGATCAGCAAATTCGGTAACCGAACAAGTATTGATCACACAGATATCGGCTCCATCTTCAAATCGATTGACAGCATAGCCCCGCTCTTCAAACATCCGCCCAATAGCAGAAGTCTCAGAATAGTTGAGCTTGCAACCCAAGGTGTAAAATGATACTGATTGTGGTGTAGCCATCTTCTTATTTGCCACAAAAATAAGCAATACAGCGTACATAAATACTGGCCTTTTGGCCTAATCTTGTATTATTTAAGCGACAATGCTTACAAATTTGTAATTTCGTGCGTTGATAAAAAGAATGGTTCGGCAAATTCTGAAAAATTATAAATCACACCCTTGTAAATGCTTGATTATCTATAAATCATGCATTTGACAGCTGCTAGCTTAGTATACTGGTTATCAGCGATTTATAATTTATTCCCGGACCATAGTTAAAAGCGATATGTATAAGTTTATCATATTAAGTCTTTTTATACTAAGTACCCATCTGACGCAAGCTCAGTCCGGCAATCAGAAGCAATTTGACATCAATAGTCAAACGACCTTTAGAGATAGTGATGGAAATCTGATCAGCTTTGAGACCTTCATAGAGTGGACCAGCGGAAGTGGGTACGAAATCGAACCCGTCTTTTTTGACAATGGTGACCTAAAGGAAATCGTGGTCAACAAAATGGCTTTGACCAACGAACTTAGTCCTTCCGAATTTGCCTCCACACCAGAGCTAGTAGAAAAAACACCCCCTCGTTTTGAAGCGTATGATATGCAAAACAATTTTATCTCGCTAGACAACTATAAGGACAAAGTGGTGGTAATAAAATTCTGGTTTGCGGCTTGTCCTCCATGCATCAAAGAAATACCACAATTGAATAAAGTGTTCAAGCAATACGAACACAATCCAGATGTCGTTTTCCTTGCTCCATCGCTGGATGACATAGCGACTATCCAAGCTAGTCAACAACGAAATCCATTTTACTACAACATCATACCGCGAGCAAAGAATTTTGCCAACCAATACAATGTACTTGGATATCCAACCCATGTTGTCATCAATAAAAAAGGCACAGTGGAGGCTGTTTTCCAAGGTGTCAACTACAGGATAGATGAGCTGATCGCAGGAGCTATAGAGTCAGGCTTGAGGCGCAGACCAAATGATACCGCCTCTAGCCTAGTGATCTCGCCTCCTACAGAAGACGTAGTGATGATCAATCCCAATTCAGTAATTGTAGATGAACAAGGCATCCTTGTTCCTTTTGATCAGTTTATCAAGCTCATGGATGAGAGTCATTATGAGTTACTGAACAGCACCGATTTGGTGGGCAACAAAGTTATCATGATGAAAGAAGTAGTCCGAAACTAAAATGCTTTCTTATCTTGCTACCAGATTACATAACAGACAATACGTACCATGTTTAATAAATTTTTTATAGCACTCTTTTTATTGGTTTGCTTTTCTTGCCAAGATTCTGACAACACTAATGCCGTCGCAGATGACGTTTGTCGATGCTTCACTCCGCTGGTTGAACTAAATGATAAAATTCAATCTCACTTGAAAAAAAATCAGGGTGCTGCTGCCGAGAGACTACTGCCCCAGGTCAAAACTGAAGAAGAAAATGGCAAAAAATGTTTTGGTTCCTTACTTGAAAAATATGGTGCTGAAACGGAATTAAACTCTGACAAGCTTAGTCAAAATATCAAAAACAAGTGTCCAAAAATTCACTCTATCTTGAAGCTTGATCAATTCGGCAAATAGTTTTAAGATCAAAATTTTATTTCTTTGGGGTCTCCACCTATATGCACGAGCTGCTTAACAGGCAGCTCATACATATGGTGTCGGGTCTTCCGTTATTATATCCTATGCATTCTCACACTGACGATGTATTCCCGATTTAAAAGGTGGGTCATTTTATATAAATCGTTCTAGAATAGGATATACCACTGCAGCCCCTAGCCTCTCACGCACTCCGCTTGCAGGGCTTTGGCTATACGCCACGCCGATTGTGTTTTGTTGATGATTAAAATTTGAATTGATTTCAATATGAAAATTGTTTTTTTTTGGATGAGGCTGTTACAAAGTTGGGTGATTTATTCTTGGAGGCCATTTGTCACGATTTTTAAAAAAGAAAAATCGCGCCAAATGGGATGTTTCGCATGGCTTACCCGGGGCTGCAGCCCAGGGAAAACGCATCAATTTTGGAGTACTTTCTCTAAGTACTTAT
>CALIEI010000244.1 GCA_938022165.1 uncultured Saprospiraceae bacterium
ACAAAGAGCATGTCGATCTGGTTTTGTTTCACGATAGAGACGCTACCAATACTTTTTTTAAACCAATCATAGATCACATGCTTGTGATGGGTGTGCAGTTTTTGCCGATAGAATATGATCAGATAAAAATGGTTTGAAAAAAAGCTCTGCTTTCGTGAGTTTTCGGAGCGGACTCGATTATAAATCCTTCGGCACCTATCGGCGCTCAGGACAGGTGGTGAATTATAAATTTGCTAAGCTGCACACATTCTTTCCCATAAATAAACAGTAATGGCACCAAAAGTATAAGCCAACATATCGATCCGGCTAAACCCTGTACCGATAACAATCTCAGCGAATCTGTTGCCTCGCAATCCGAGTATCCCAACGAGATCGTAATATTGGCCTATCTCTACGCTAAGAGAAAATAACAGTAAAATTATAGTTAGTAAACCTTTTGGTGCTTCTAAGATAGAGCGTACGGCGTGATACATAAATATCACTACCAGAAAATCGCCAAAGATGGGTCTAATAAATCTGTCTCGCACGAAGAGCGCAATCAACACTAAAATTATAAATAGGAAAAGGGCAATTAGGAAGTGCCTTTTATCGAACCGTAGAATTTTCATTGTGCAATGATAATCACATATAGTAACAATGTCGAAAAGAAAGTAAGTGTTTGCAAATCGTTTACAATCCCTTTACCGCAGCATCTAGTCTGTTCATCCAAGAATTGAGTCCAGACTTGGTGGCTATTCTATGTTTGGTTTCTGCACATAAATTGCTAGGGTCTATATACCAATCTACATGTTTGAGGGTGTAGGGGTTTCCTAATCTAAGTGCAGGATACAGTTTCATGACAACACTATTAGAGCGGTACATTCCAAAAGTAGTGTCTACAAAAGCTTCATATACTCCTTCCTCACGACTTACTTTCCAGAATCGTTCTTCCCAAGCAACCACCGCTTTTTTAAGCGGGTAATGATTAGGGAGGTCTTTGTACTCTAGAGAAGCACCAATGTGATTGATGTCTTTGTATTTGTCTAGCATATCCATCATGCGTTGAAGCATATCGGGATTTGTATTTTCATATGGTACTAAGTCTGGATCAGTAACCACGTAGTATTTATATTGCTTTAGGGTTTGGCTGAGTGCTATCAATTTTGATAAGCCATGATTTTCTTTGAAACGTATAACTTGTACATTGGGCTCATCCAATTGATCGTAATAGTTATGTATGGGTGGATAGCATGATGCATTATCAGCGATAATGATGGACACTTTATTGTTTAAAGATTGCAACCATTTGACCATCACTTTGAGGGTGTCTAGTCTATTGTAATTGATAATCAAAATCGGAATACTTCCATCAGCTATTTTGGTGTAATCTATTAAGTGCCTTGGTGGCATTGTGCGGTAGATGGTATGCTTTATTCTATTCTTAAGTAGGTATAAACGGTAGTGGTTTTCCTTCAAGTAGTCAGTAGACGACTTGGGAAAGTAATGCTCAAAACGATTTACTTTATCGATTAGATATTCCACTATATTCTTGTATTACGATTTAGACCGATACTTAATCTGTACAAATACAAACGCTAATCCAAAAATTGAATTTTGTTTGATAGTTTATCTGAAAGAGGGGAAAATTAAGAGGTGTGTTGCAAAATTGACGAGAAAAATGGCTAAAAAGAGATAGTTGCTCTCCCTTCACTAAATATTAAATCCTTTTTATTTTCTAAAATAAAAATTAGCATTTAATAAATCATAAGATAAATCTCTAGCTTGAACCATGTCCTTCCATTGATTTGGTGTGAATTCTTCTAGATTATATTTTATTTCAAAATCCGCAGTTACTCCGTGTGCATTTTTGATGTAAGATGACTTTACATTTGCAATACTATTGCTTAAGTCAGACTTCATCAATTTGTTCTCAACCCACTGGTAAGCAGAGTTTAAATTTAGTGTGATTTTATATTTTGTGTCAAATTCGTCAGAAATGTAGCCTTGCTTTTTTCGATTGCTACGTTGGTGAAAAGGAGTATAAAACTCATTATGTACAAAGTCTTCCATTTTAAAATCTACGAACTTTGCTTCGGTATTAGATTGGATTTCTAAATCATAAGAATAAGAAATCACAAAACTATTATTCTGCTCTTCATATTCAATATTGTGAACGGAGTCAATTTGATTCATCAAAACAACTTGTTGTTCTACATATCTTTTTAAATTTCTTTTCACCTGTTTTTTATTTTCGATAATATGTGAAATGAAAGGTTTATACTCTGTCCAGACATTTCCAGATAGAATCAATTTTTCCTCTACTTTAAAAAACAGGCTCCCTGAATTTTCTTCTTTCAAGTTTACATTTACTTCCTTATTATAGAAGCTATCTTCGTTGAACCTAGGTGTAGTGCCGAATTCATGACTTCTCTTACCTGTCTCGTCTTGCAAAATTGAAAAGCAATCTACTCCTTGATATTCATTTCTTATTTCATTTAATTTCGAATAAGGTTCTAGTACAGGAAAGTAATAGACAGTTCCTTTTTCATCTTTGAAGGAGCAAATGATATTCTGAAATTGATAAAGGCTTTGGTAACTTTTGTCAAGTTTTCCATAGTGCTTACTCTTCACAAAGTG
The DNA here is from genome assembly GCA_938022165.1 of uncultured Saprospiraceae bacterium. Classification (GTDB taxonomy): domain Bacteria; phylum Bacteroidota; class Bacteroidia; order Chitinophagales; family Saprospiraceae; genus JALZVN01. Next base: position 2,617 of record CALIEI010000244.1, read on the forward strand.
AAAATTAATGGGCAGCTTTAGATCCTTAGCTGTTTTAGATAATATTTTTGCGTAACTCCAAGCGGCATCGATATCGTCCTTAACGTCACTGTACAAACCAAACCGATATTGTAAGGGTTGATTAATTTTGTCTAGTATTTTTTTGTATTTACTTTTTATGCCTCTGATTTTTTCTATATCCTTATAAGCTTGGACCATTTTTTCTCCATCGAAGATGTAGTTTTGTTTTGTTTCACTTCTACGCGGTTTGAAATCTTTTGCAAAACTACTCCAGCTATCTTCCTTTACTTCTTCAGTTGATCGATGGACAATAATATAAGTGATATAAGGTTTGTCAATGTATCTACTTTGAAATAGTTCATTGTTTTCTTCATCGATTTCGCGAATCATTACTCTATGACCTTCTCCGTGTCTATTGTTGTAGCTAAAGTCTGATTTTCTAGTTATGCCATTAGGAAAATTGTATGGCCAAATTTTCAAGTCAAATTTTTCCGTATCAAAGTAAATACTTTTTTCCATGCAATAGTTACTGCTACTAAAGTGCTCCCTATCGGCCTTGTAGAAATATAGTGGAAGAACATCGTAGGGTGTTCTCAAGGAATAGATGTATTCAATTTCGTCTCCTATATTGATGCCGCTCAAGGCAAGCATTTTTACATTACCATCTACTTTGTAATAGAAAGGTGTGTTTGCTGGTAAAGTAGTATTTACAAATCCTGAGGTATCTGTTACGATACTCTTTTGCCCCTTCTTGTGAATTTTTGCTTTGCAGTCAAGAAATTCAACTTTGTAATTTATGTCATCAAAAGTGGGAATATATAGTTTGTTAAATTGTTCCAAACCATATAGAGAATTGATTTTTATCTTTCTGTGAATTGTAGTAATGAAGTCTACTTTTTCTCTCTCTCTATTGGTGGTCAAATAAGTGCGATCGAAAATAATGGTTGCGTCATTTTCTTGTTTATTGCTAATATTTTGATATGTAGATTTTGCATACCCTTCCCAAGCTTCTTTGCTTATTTGCCCAGAAACTACAGTGTGTAAAAATATAAACCCGATAATAAGAAATACTTTATTCATAACTAAGAGGCGAATATTTAAAGGCTTTGATTTGAGAAGTAAATGAATTCCATTCATTTTGCAATTCAGTTGGAGTGTGCAAAATGTCTAAATGCATTTTTTGATGTATAATTGTTTTGCCACCTACATTCTCACTAGAATATATTGCTGAAAAAGATTCATTTCCAATCTTGGTGCTACTATATTGCTCTTTGGGACTTTTGTTCGAGTTGACTATCTCTAATCTACTAATAATGGTCTGCGGAAAATCTACATAATATGGTGGCATATCTTCATTCACCTCGTCAAACTCAAGTATATCTAAAAATGGAAATACGGTAGTAGTATTTCCTCTAGCAATATTCATATATGAGCCGCTAAGGGTGAAAGTAATTTTCTCTTTTGACATTATCGGATCAGAGATGTTTTCAATTTTCACACCATCCAAGTATTGAGATAAAAAGTAAAAAGGAACATTCTTTTTCTTCTTCAAAGGCGAGTAGGCCTCGTAGCTAACAAAATCTCTCTTGAAGTGTCCTGTCAGCTCAACTTTTAATTCTATTTTAGGACGATCTGAGTTCATATCTATATTACCAGAAATATTGATTTTGTTTTTTTCTGGCTTTGATTTGCTAATTCTAACTATCTGATAAGTTTCCTTATTGGCCATCATGACTTCCTTACCTTCTAAATGTGGAGGTGCGATATTCCACATTGCCGATTTACTGGTCCCATCTAAGAAATAGGTTGCGTTGTTTAAATTTAATCCGCAGATCATGTGGTTGTCTACTACTAGAGATGGTATATCGTAACTATAGTTGTTACTTCTGGTTCCTATCCATGCATGCATTGCATCAAAGCCTTGAGATTGTAGAAGGTTTATCAGGAGGTTTGCCATGCCTTTGCAGTCTCCAAATTTCGAAGCAGCTACTTCATGAGACTCCGTAGGTTTGAATCCAGCAATGCCATCTTCGAAAGCTACATACTGGATGTTATTTTGGACCCATTTAAATATCTTATCAATTTTTTCTTCTTGCTTAGAAGAGTTTCCAACTATTGATTTTGCAAGTTTGTCAATGTACTCATCGTCTGGGCTTAGTTCTTTAATTAGAGAATTATACCAAGCATACAAATTATCTGTTGACTTTAATATTTCTTTATTCTTTCCATTTATTTTTATCGAATTTGTAGAAACAATAAAGTGAGGTAAGTAATAACTTCCTTTTACTGATTTATTTGAAGCAGAATACCTTTTTAGATTTTTCCCAATATATTTTATAGAAGTTTCATCTTCTACTTTTTCTATTTTATCAAGATTGAAATCATACAATGAGAATTCAACATTTGCATTTTTCTTGATGACAATTTCAACATCCTCAACTGCCTCTGAAGCATTTTGAAAATAGAAAGAGGTTAGAAATTTAAGATCTTTGATTATCTCCTCGTATTGATAGCTTACAAAGTAATCCTTCGGGAGATCCACCGAGCACTTGAATTGCTTTACCTTGAGATCAGAGTAAAAAATGTTTTTTATGAAGTAATCCTTGGTATCGGCGTACTTTACTTTGACGTTTTCTAAAAGTATTTTTTCACCGTCCTCGTCCAGTTTAAAGTATCTTGCCTTTTGAAGTTTAAGATCTTGATAAAGATTAAAAGGTACTTGTATCAAGCCATTTGCATAACTTCCTCCTATATATAGTTTGTCATACCTGTGTGTGACTTTAGCATGATAAGTTTTATGGGATTCACTGTATACAAAGGAAATGCTTATTCTCTTTTTTAGAGTAATTTCTCCTTCGCCAAAATCCTCCTCATATTGAGTAATATCTATTTGTCCTGTTAGGGTAGTTCCAAACAAGACAAATAAAAATATTACGAATATTTTGGGATGATTACTTAGCAAGTTGTTTCTTGTATCTTTCAACTTTGGCTGCGATTTTCTTTTGAATCTGCTCTAGAGTAGCAGGCTTTAATCTCTTTTTACCTAAAAAGGCCATAATTATGTCGTCACCATCTGTTGATAAAATGAGATTGTAATTATAACTAATCAATGGACTTTGAGTATAAATCCTAAAAGATCTCCAATAGTAAGAGTCGGGATCTCCTTCAATTCTTTTGGCTTCAACTTCATCATAGGTAGTAAAGTCGTATTTGCTTAACTTCCATGTTCTTAACGCAGCTTTTAAATCTGCATTTCTATTTGCAGCCTTCTTAGCATTTTTGTGTGTGCTTTTAGGAATCAAGAAAGTTTTATCCTTAACCTCTGAGTGCCATTCGACCAACTTCTCTTTATACTTTGATCTGATATTTTTATATCCTACTTTACCTCCCTCTCCATCAATTTCAGAAGCAACTGTCAATGACTCATTTAGCATATTCATCATTAAACGGATATCATTTTTTTCCCCTAAGAACAGTCCTGTAATTATAGTTCTGGCTATCACTCTTCTCTTAGGTCCAGCTGCTACTAGCATCGCTGACCGATTGCCAAAGTCATCAGTAGAGTAATAAAGTACAAGTGCTTTTTTGTCTTTATTTTTAACAAGTTTTTTTAAATCAACAGCTTTTATTTCATAATCCGTTGCGTCATATGAGGATTCAGCCATTGCTTGTTTCCAAGCTTCATTATAGGATTCGGCAATATCTTTAGCTGCTTGTGCCTTATCAAATTTTCCTTTTCTATTCATTCTTTGTACATACTTTTTACTAGCCTCATAAGTAGGAATATAAAGGACTTTCCCCTCCAAAAGAGAGTAGTCAAATTTTTTCACAGCAGCTAACTGTCCAAAGCTTGAAGTCGAAATAAAACAAGCAGCAAGGATTAAAACCGCATAATGTAAATTTTTCATAATATGTTCTTTCTATAATATGTTTAGTGAATACAATATTCTCTTATTAAATCATGCCTTCTCAAGCATGTGTTGAATCATTATTGTTAGCACTTTATGTGTATAGTTTGGTTTTGAATTAGCTTGGCTTTTTCCCACTGTGTGCATCTATGTCTAATTTGTAGACATATAAGTTATAATCTTAGTACAAAAGTTAGTGACTATAGGATTGGACCTTGAAGAAATTAGACTCTGTACGTTTGTTGTATTAGGTTAAACATAAAACTAAATTCAAAATACATACCAAAAAGCTAATATTCAAAATACGGCATGGTAACTACTTGAATAATGGTGCTGAATAAAAAGTATAAGTCTGTAATTTGTTTTTAACAATAAGAATAGATTGCTACATTTAGCAATCAAGTAGGGTGATAAAAAATAAGATTCTATCAAACAAGTGTATTCTTCAGTAAAAAATTAGATAGCAAGAAAAAATGGCTAGTGGCTAGCACCTAGCTGCTAATAGCTATTTCAATCCACAATCATAGTCTTACGATCTAGCGACTGTTGTTTTATGTCTTTTGGTAAGTCACGGAAGCCATATTGTTGATTTCTTAATTGAGGAACAAATCCCGCATCACGGATTGCTTCTTGGATACCGTCAGCGGTGAATCTAAAAGCAGCACCTGCGGCGCTTACTACATTCTCCTCGATCATGATACTGCCAAAGTCATTTGCGCCAGAGTGCAAGCATACTTGTGCAACAGGTTTACCTACCGTCAACCAAGAAGCTTGGATGTTGACCACATTAGGCAACATGATTCTTGACATGGCGATCATGCGTACGTACTCGTCACCCGTGCAGGTGTTACGTGCACGTTTTATTTTTTTGAGTATGGTTTCTTCATCTTGAAATGGCCAAGGGATAAATGCCAAAAAGCCCTTCGCATGTGCTGGCTTCTTGTCTTGCACTTCACGTAGGCGTACAAAGTGCTCCATTCGCTCTTCGTCTGTTTCGATGTGTCCAAACATCATCGTTGCAGATGTGGTGATGTCCAATTGATGCGCAGCCGCCATGATGTCCAACCATTCCTGGCCACCACACTTCCCTTTCGAGATCAAACGACGAACACGGTCATTCAGAATCTCAGCTCCTGCCCCTGGTAAGGAATCAAGGCCAGCTCCTTTTAGTTCTGCCAATACTTCAGTATGACTTGCTTTTTCTAGTTTAGCGATGTGCGCAATTTCTGGTGGCCCTAGCGCATGTAGTTTTAAATTTGGATACAATTGCTTCAATTCTCTAAACAAGTCTGCATAAAACTTCAAACCCAAATCCGGATGATGTCCACCTTGCAAAAGCAATTGTTCCCCTCCAAAAGCAAAGGTCTCTTCGATCTTTTGTTTGTATTCTTCTATGCTGGTGATATATGCCTCATCATGCCCAGGTCGGCGATAGAAATTGCAAAATTTACAATTAGCGATACAGACATTTGTAGTATTGGAGTTGCGATCTATAATCCAGGTTACGGTATTGCCAGGTACATGCTTTTGTCGTAGCGCATTGCCTACATAGCTCAAGTCAGGTGTAGCTGCATTTTGAAATAAAAACACCCCTTCCTCAATCGAAAGATGTTCTTGGCGTAAAGCCCGTTGCAATAGATCGTCTACGTTCATAATAGTATAACAAAGATAGGTGTTTTGTGTTTATAAAAATTGTCAGCGCAGGATTTATAAGATGGAGAGATGGTCAGGATTACACATTTTGCTATTTGATAATATATTATCCAGTTTTTGAAAAATTAATATCAGATTATTCACCATTCAAAAAAGGCGCGGCGTCCTAGCCAAAGCCCTAGTGGACTAGCGGTGGAAGTGGTATCGCGAAACGCAGTGTAGCGATAGGAACGGACGACGCGACCTGAGGACTAGTGCGTATGCCTTTGCGCATAGCAGACCGCTAGGTAGGCCCCAAAAACTTGCTCTATACACATACTAAGTGACGCGCACTAAAGCAGAATTCATATTTAAAGAGAAGATGTTAGAAATTAGCTATTAGACTTTAGACGAATTCAGCTGTATTTGTTTTTCTTTCATATAATGGAACATGCTAGAGCAGAATTCATCATTTGATAATCCATAAAAAAAGCTACAAGCATATAACCACTAGTCGATTTTCCCAATTAGATCGTTTTTCTTTCAAAATCCCGATCAAGCTAGAGCTGCGTTTATAATTTACCATTTATAATTAAAATACGGCCTTAGCCCCCAACCTCCATAAACAAAAAGCACATTATTCCGTAAAAAAGTGTATATTTGCAAAACTTCTTAGGGAGGGAACTACAAAAGTTCCCTCTTTTTGTTTTATATACTATTGGTGATGATTGAGAAAATCGAAGCGCATTTGCTCAAGCTTTTTGAAGAAGAAGAGTTTCAAGACTGCTTTGTAGTCGAGATAAACG
>CALIEI010000245.1 GCA_938022165.1 uncultured Saprospiraceae bacterium
TAAGATAATCTCCTAAATACAACGAAATATTCGAGCTACTTATGTTGTATAAGGGCGAGTCACCGACTTTCGCGAAAAGCTTCAGTCGCTGTCAGGCTGTTCAGGACTGCGCTGTCGCTACGGTATTAGCCACCTGAATAAGGTGGCTAACACAGCGCCCTTTGGTTGCTTCCTTACCATCCTTCTCGCAAAAAATGGCTACATTCAGATGGTTCTCCTAATTTATTTAGCTTATTTCTTGCTCTTGCGATTTAAAAAGGATTCTGCTAGGTAGTAGATTCAAAATTGATGAGCTGTACTAGGTTCATTGTTAAAATGAGGCGTCTATATCTCCCAACTTTATACCTAATATATTCAGATTAGTGTTACTACTATTGATAGTAGAATTTTGTATGGTATTCCAATTGTGCATCAGTGGATCAGCACCATCTTCAAATTTAAAGTCTTTGTCTATCCACAACCAATTGCTCTCCGTATCTGCAGTAATTTCATTATGCAAAATGATTTTTCTCATTATTGCTATATCGCTTATATCTAATTTCTTATCCCCATTGACATCTGCCGCTATATACTGATAAGGCGACTTAAACGTTTGCAGTCTTAAAACATGTCGCTCAAGCATTCTTAAATCATTAGTGGTCACTTCTAAAGCGAAGGTAGTCTGCTTGTCTAGGTTGATTAATAGCTCCTCTTCTTCTTGTACTGCAAACAGGAGATTACCATTTTGATCACTTTCTAAGAGTAACGGGTTTTCCTCTCCAATCGCAGTAAGCACCTGACTCAAACCTTCACTATTTAACGTTTCGAAGGATAAAGACATTTGAATAGAAAGCGGCTGAATTTCACAAACCTCATGGTCGTCAGTTATCACAACTTTGATCGTTTGACTTGCTAGCCTTCCAAGATCATCCTGCAAGTAAACTTCCACTTGATGTTCTTTTCTCACATCACCACAAGAAAAAAAGTCTTGAGAAAGAGTCAATTCAGTATTGGCACAAGCGATAAACTGGTCTGAAAATATGCTTTCATCTAGCTCAACTGATCCGCTCAAATTTATATTCAAGGTATAAATTTCATCCAAATACAATTGAGGTTGAAAACAAGAAAAACTTTCTACACTTGAATCTAATAGAGACAACCATCCTCCATCTTGACTACCAAGAGGTTTAGCATTCCACCAACCCCAACCAAAATAGACTAAATTTCCCTTTCCAAAAGGAAACTGAACTACGGCACCTTCATTGGTATTATTTTCAGAATGATAAATTATACGGCTATTAGCAGGTAATCCGCTTTCAATATAAACTACTGCATTGTTATTATTTAGCTCATCAGGAGCTACACTAAAATCGCCATCCGTTACATTTTCATGTTTAATACAAGTGCCATCGAGTATTGGCTCACCGAGTTTTGCATTACTTCCCAGCATTCTATTTATGAAGTCAATAGAATTTCTATTTTGACTGTCATCACTTGATACAACTCCCATTATTATTATCGAGCCACCATTCTCAACATAACTTTTATAATGATTGAATTGATTATCATTTAACGCTCTAGAAAGATTCTGCTTTTCCATTTCAGGTATAATCACCAAATCAAATTCATTGTGCGCTACTGTTTCAAAATCCGTAAAGTAGACCAGCTCATGACCTAGGTATTCCAGGGTTTCCTTGAGGTTGGAAGCTTCAGAGAATATATTGCCATCCTGAATATCAACATAGTTAGAATCAAAGAATAGTGCAATATTTTTAGCGCATAGATCAATCGGGACAAAGCAAAGGGAAACAAGACCTAAACAAGTCAGTAGAATCGATAAAAATTGTCCCCTTATGATTTTCATGTGCAATCGAAATCCAGCGTTTATTGGCTAAAGAATGCCAATAGTGAAAGGGGGAAAGCTGGTTTTTCGTATGAAAAGACTATCCTACAAAATAAGGGAAATAATCAAGAGACTAAATACCCCAAATCTGATATTTAGCGCATGAGGAAAAAAGCTAATACGATATTAGAGTATAATGATGAGTCCACTCCGAAAAGTCACGAAACCACAAAATGACTCTTTTCGCGATATTTTTCATTTTCTCAATCCACTGATGCCTGTGCGACTATAAATAGGCGTGCTCAGGTATCACTGAATTTCGAGAATAAAAAATCTCACTCAAAATAGCCCATTTTTTGCAATCCGCTACTTTCCGGAGTGGACTCAATGATAAATAGCAAAATCAGTAAAAAGATCTGGCCTAAAACACAAAAACCGGTCACCTACATTAGGCAACCGGTTCTTGACATTTGGAAAAGATATCTTAGTTAATCTTCGTGAATTTTATCAATTCTACTTGATCTTCACCATGTAGTACACGTAAGTAGTACACACCTGCAGGCAGGTTATTGGTGTCAATTGAAGATTTATTATAAGAAGATGCATCCATCTTCATCGTATTATTTACAGTTCCAATAGTTGAAATAATCTCAATTTGAACATCACCTTCAATCAAATTAACGTTTTCAATAGTTAAGTTTGAAGAAACTGGGTTCGGGAAGATCTCAAAGTTTTGCTCAGAATTTGGTCTGTTCATTTCTTGAGATATATCAGAGAATACATAATTGCCAGAAGCATCTATTCTCTTGATACGGTAGTAGTTCATTCCCTTTGCAGGAGATTCATCGCTGAAGTTGTAGAAGCTTAAGTCATTAGCCGTAGAAGCTATTTCAGTCAATACTTCAAAGTTAGCACCGTCAGTAGATCTTTCTACATGATAAGTCGCTCCTGAAGCGTCATTATCAGTAATCCAACTTACTTCTACAGTTTCTTCATTCATTATTGTATTGAAGGTTATAATTTGAGCACAAGACATAACCTCGCAAACAACTACGTTAGATTCAATAACAAATTCAGGACAACCTTCTCTTCTTGCACATCTAGCATAAAATCTAGTTTCAAATGCAGGTCCTAATTGAAGACAATCAGAATTACTGTTAGGTACAGGTATCCAAGTACCAGGATTCGGTACTCCACCGTTCGGAGAACATATCCATAGGTATTCTATCGGAGCAGTTCCTCCACCACCAGCTGGCACTACACTTGTAAATTTAGGTGGTATTTCACCTGGACAAACTGAATGCGAACCAGCAACTTGACCACCAGAAGTTACGTTATTACAAGTTTCAAAAATACCTGCATCAAACGAAAGCTCGTCTTTATCATTGATGCCGTCACCATTCATATCGATAATTTCTGGCAGACCATCTCCATCTGCATCTATTAAGTCAAAAGGCATTGTTTTACCTGTTTCAGGATCAGCATCAGAATCATTATTATCATCGTTGTTCATAGGATCACTAGATGAACCAGAACCATCACCATCTATACAAGTATATTCTACACCATTGTACACTACAGTTGCAAAGAATTGGATATAATAAGTACCCGGGTTAACACATTCGAAAAGGTAGAATCCTTCTGAATCCGTTATTGTTGACTCCACTATAACATCATCAGCAGTACATGCTAAACCATCAGGTCCAGGTCCCATTAAGTTAACAGGAACACTTTCTGCTCCTGATTCATTTTGATCTTGAAGACAATCTTCACTATTATCAAACCAAACATAGTTTCCGATATTGAAACCAGGATTATCAATCTCAACAGTTCCCTCTTGAGTACAACCTGAAAGAACATCAGTAACAGTAACTGTGTAAGTTCCCTCACCAAGTCCACTTATAGTTCCACCAGTTTCACCGTTACTCCACTCGTAAGTAAAGTCACCGTTTCCACTATTGGCAGTTACAGATGCTTCACCGTCCATACCTCCACATTCGGAGATTGGTGAAGATTCTTCTGCAGTTATATCGAATATGCCTACTACAGCTGTAGTCGTTGTTGTACTTGTACATCCTTCTGCACTTGTCGATACCACAGTGATAGTGTAAGTACCAGGCATCATCATAGTATAAGAAACGTCTGCACCTTCTGGATCAATAGATCCTCCTGAAGCAGTCCAAGCAAAAGTAGCATCTGGATCAGATGAACTAGCACTTAGATTTAAAGATTCACCTGGCGTACAAATTGTGTTGCCATTTGGATCATCTGTGATGCTCACATCTGTCCCACCTTCTACAGTAACTTCTGTTGTCGCTGTTCCAATACATCCTTCTGCATTTGTCGCTTCAACAGTTATAGTATATGTGCCAGGCATCATCATAGTATAAGTAACGTCTGCACCTTCTGGATCAATAGTTCCTGCAGAAGCAGTCCAAGCATAAGTAACATCTGGATCAGATGAAGTAGCACTTAAATCTAAAGACGCACCTGCACAAATAGTATTCCCATCAGGATTATCAGTTATAGTTACATCTGGAGATTCCATTACAGTAACTGTAGCCATTCCAACTCCCATACATCCATTCTCGTCAGTAACAGAAACCAAAATTTGATAATCACCAGGCATCATCATAGTATAAGTAGTAGTAGCTTCATCTGTAGTGCTTAACAAACCAGCAGAAGCAAACCATTCATAAGTTACATTTGTCGCAGAAGAAGTTGCTGCAAGATCAAGAGGTTCTCCAGGACAAATAATAGAAACTTCAGGATCAATTGTTACCGTGGGTGCATCATTTCTTTCTATAAGAATAGGATCACTCAATGAGAAACAACCTTGCAAATCAGCTGCATTAGCGCCTAATTCCGCTCCCATTAAACCATCTTCAAAAGTAAGGTACCAAATCAAGCAATTACCTGCTCCTGTTGGTTCAAAATTGAAAGGTGGTAACTGTGGCAATGCTAAGATAACTCCATTTGCATCTGTGATAACCCATGCAGCATTTGAACCCATACCTGGATCATCAACTGTCACGTCAACAAAATCATCTTCCATATCATTTACACACACAACCGTAGGATCAGTTGTAGATATTGTAGCTGGCTCAGTAGACAATCTATCTACAGGCAAACTATTTGAAAGGTCAAAACAACCTTGTATATCACTTGCATTATTTCCAACTTCAGCTCCAGTTATACTTCCGTCATAAACTAGACACCAAATAAGACAAAGTCCAGGTCCTGCTCCATCCAAATCAATAACGTTTGAAGGAGGAAGTGCCAAGATAAGTCCATTTGCATCTGTTACCACCCACTGCTTAGCAACACCAGTAGAAGCTCCAGAAGTATTTACTGTAATAGGATCAGGCTCACCATCACCAGCACAAATAGTAGTAGGATCATTTGTAGATATAGTACCTGCATTTGGTGCACTATCACCAGCCACTTCTACAGAAGATACTGCAAAACAACCTTGTGAATCTGTAACTGTTACCGTATAAACACCTGGCGCAAGACCAGAGATCATAGCTGTAGTTGCACCATTACTCCAACTGTAAGTATAAGGTGGAACCCCACCTGTAGCATTCGCTGTCGCTGAACCTGTCGCAGATCCACAAGCAGTACCTGTTGCACTTGTAGAAACAGAAAGATTAGAAGCCATACCTTCTACAACAACAGTAGCAATACCTTGACATCCTTCAGCAGAAGTAACTGTTACCGTATATGTACCTGGTGCTAGACCAGTTATAGTTTGTGTAGTCCCTCCATTACTCCATGAGTAAGTGTAAGGTGCCATACCTCCTGTCGGATTAGCAGTGGCAGTACCATCAGCTGTAGTACATCCAGTACCTGTACTAGAAGCTGTAACATTTAAGTTTCCAGCAGAACTAACAAACACAGTAGTTGAATTTGAACATCCTTGTGAATCCGTTACTGTAACTGAAATGTCTCCTGGACATAGTCCAGTCGCGATTGGCGTAGTTTGTCCATCGCTCCACTGATAAGTATATGGTGGAGCACCTAACATAGCATGAGGATCGGCAGTACCATCACATGATCCGCAAGTTGCAGGAGTAGAAGTTGGCATAAGCCAAATTCCTTCAGGACCAACCATAACAGATACGGTTGTAGATGCAACACATCCAGTAGCATCCGTTACTGTAACTTGATAATCACCTGGTAACAAACTTGAAGCAACTACAAAAGTTTCTCCAGTTGACCATAAATAGGTGTAAGGTTGAACGCCACCAGTAGCAATTACAGTAGCCGTTCCATCTGCACTAACATCGCAGGTGGCATAACTGGAGTTTGGCTCCAGATTAATACCATTGGCATCAACAGTAGCCAAAGCTACATTTGAGATACCAAGGCATAGGATGAGGCAAAAGGCCGTCATCATTTTGGTTAATAATTTGTTCGTTCGTAGGTACATCTTTTCCATACTTTAGTTTAGTAATTTTTTCTATATCAAATTAATACAAGCGAACATACTCATACCACAATAGTAGAATAGTTCGACTAAATTAGAGATAAACTTATTTACGGTTTAAGGAAGTTTTTATGGTAAGTGGGACAACAACTTTTATACATCAAAAGTCATTGGTTGTTTGGAAGTTAAGTCAAAAGTAATACTAAAATAACACAATGACAATACTTGTATTTACAATAGTATAGTTTTAAGATGCAGAAGTTTAGTAAAAGTAACATTTAGCAGAAGTAATAAAATATCTGTAATTCATAAGGTATTGATTTACAATTATTTATTAGCAATAATTAGTGGAAATTTTAGGCTCATACCCTATAATGGGTATTTATCGAAAAAGTGCAAAATTTTTTTGGATGGAATTCTTGAATTTGGTCCTAAATGAAGAATTTCACATAAGTTCATTTCATTTTCGTTTAGCTCCTTATACTTTAGAAATCAATTTAATATCAAGTTAGCCAGTCACAATATCGCAAATTCATACTGTTAAGACTTTTTACTCATCTTATTCATTAGATAAATTGCTATGGCAACTATTACTGTTGCAAATAGTCCTTTAAGAGGTTGATTCAATAAAAAATATCCGATACCAAAAAGGCTACCAAAACTTATGGTCAAAGCGATGATCCACTGAAGAGTAGATTTACCAAAACTATCAATTCCAACTTTATTGCTCCTTCCTTGCCATAGGCCTATCGGGTTTGTCTTCTCAATAAAAATATTTAAGACTTTTGGTTCAACGGGTTTAGTGAACAGTGTAACTATGATGGCTTCCCCCAAACTGATAATAGTTATAATCAATAGCGCATAGGTGTCATAATGTGCAATAGCATAGTCTGTTTTGATTGAGGCAAAGAAAATAGTACCCAGAACCGCAACTGTCATTGCAGTAATCTCAGTGTAGGCATTCGCTCTCCACCAAAACCATCTAATTAGATGTGCGACTCCTAATCCTGAGGCTGCATTAATAAAAAACTTCCATGCTCCAGCTATAGAATCTATTTGACTAGAAACCAAAATGGCTATAAGCAAAATGACGAAGACCAAAATCCTACTAAATCGAATCAAAGTCTTTTGATCCGCACTTGGATTGATAAATCTTAGATAAATATCATTAACCATATACGAAGCTCCCCAATTGAGATGTGTATCCACTGTACTCATAAAGGCAGCCATAAGACTTGTGAAAGCTAAACCCAACAATCCTGCAGGTAATAAAATCTTCATAAGTATAGGGTAAGCTAATTCTCTATCTGCAGATATAGCCGCTGCATATTCAGGATAATTTGCACCTGGGTTATCGAATGGAAATAATATCAAAGAAACAAGCGCAACCAAAACCCACGGCCATGTTCGCAAAGCAACAAAGGCGATAGAAAAAAGTATACTTCCATTTTTAGCATCTTCAGGGGATTTTGCAGTGTTGATTCGTTGAGCAATGTAACCTGTGCCATCCGAATCAAATCTCACCCACCACTGCACTAATATATAAATCATAAAGATTTGAAAAGGCAACATGGTATTATCAAAAGAAGGAATAAACTCTAACAAATGGTTTGCTTTTTCTGTACCATAAATCTCATGTATAGAATTTACCATTTCACTCGTTCCGCCAACAGACTTCACTGCGAAGTATGCGAAATAAATGGCGCTGATCATCGCTATAGCAAACTGAAAAAGGTCAGTCAAAATCACTCCTCTTATTCCACCTAAAGAGGAATAGATACTTACAAAAATTAATAGCACAACAATGGTCAAAGAAGCATTTAGATCATCCTTGAAAAGCATAAAAGCTGGATAAATATTTTCGATGCTTTGAAATGTACTTTGCCCTAGAATATCAGACCAATCAATGAATGGTCCTGCAATTTTAACTGCTGCAGTAGTTACCCAACCAAGGATAAAACAGTTCAAAACAATTCCAAAAAAGAATGCTTTAAAACCTCGTAAAAAAGCAGCTCCTTTTCCGTCGTATCTAAGTTCTATAAGTTCAACATCGGTGAGTACTCCAGAAGAGTGCCAGCGTTGACTAAAGAATATGGCTACAGTAATGTAGGTGGCCACCCAAGACCACCAAAACCAGTTACCAGAGATACCTGTGTTGGCAGTTATTCCTGTGATAGCCAAAGGAGTATCAGCAGCAAAGGTGGTAGCGATTATAGAAATTCCTAGCCACCACCACGGAATAGATCTATCCGCTGAGAAGTATGACTTCATACCTGTCTGGGCTTTTTTAGAAACCCAAACGCCGATAGCAAAAATTCCTATCAGGTAGCTGATAAATATAATCCAATCGATTGCTTCCATAAACCGAAAGTAATGAATAATTTTAAATGTTTCGGAACTATATTTAGCCAAGTAAAACACTGATCCGCTGCAATAATCAGATTTAAAAGGATATTGCAATAGTAGGATTAACTGATTACTCAACTAAAAAATTTTGGACTAGCGCTGTGCAGTAGTCCCGATTTTTTATCGGGAGACTCGAAGGCTTTCTTGGCTATTTTTTATAGCCAAGAAAACGAAGAGGCCGAGTGAATAGCGAGCTACGGAACATAGCGACCACCGATGCGCATGGTCGGTGCATTGGCATAGGTGGTAGGCCCCAAAAAATAAGACTTAAAAAGACAAAGATTTTTCTTAATTTAGAGATCATAATCATAAAAAATAATAGTATGAAATTCCTTCCAACCATTTTCATTTTTGCACTACTACTAACTGTACAAGTCAGCGGTGTAGGACAAACAAAAAATAAGGCTACCGTGATAGCAGCAGCTAAAAAGGTAGAACAACAAGTGATCAAATACCGTCACCATTTTCATAAGTATCCTGAATTGTCAAATAGAGAATTTAAAACTTCGGATCAGATCGTAAAATACCTAAAAGAGATGGGTTATGCTCCGGATCAGGGAATGGCGCATACGGGTGTCGTGGCCGTGCTAGACTCGGGAAATCCTGGTCCTACTATCGGCTTGAGGGCCGACATAGATGGGCTACCGGTAACAGAGCGAAATGACTTGGCCTACAAGTCGAATGAGACCTCTACTTATCAAGGTAATGACGTAGGCGTGATGCATGCATGTGGACATGATACCCATGTATCCATGCTCTTAGGCGTGGCGCAAGCTCTAATGAATATGAAAGACCAACTCAAAGGAAAAGTGGTTTTTGTTTTTCAACCTGCAGAAGAAGGAGCCCCTCCTGGTGAAGAAGGGGGAGCACAATTATTGATCAAAGAAGGCTTGATTCAAAAATATGGAATCGACGTTATGTTTGGTCAACACATATCATCACGTGATGAAATCGGACATATCTCCTATAAGTTTGGAGGCTTAATGGCAGCAGCTGATAGATTTGAAATAATAGTAAAAGGAGTGCAAGCACATGGTTCAAGGCCATGGTCAGGAGTAGATCCAATCGTAACCTCTGCACAAATCATAATGGGGCTACAGACTATAGTATCCCGTCAAACTGATTTAACTAAAGAGGCAGCAGTGATTACTGTAGGTGTGATTGATGGAGGAGTTCGAAATAATATCATTCCAGAGGAATGTAAAATGGTGGGTACTATACGTACGCTCGATACGGAGATGCAAGATATCATCCACGAAAAAATTCGCAAAACGGCTACTGCCATTGCGGAGTCTCAAGGGGCAGAAGTTGAAGTAATAATCGACAAGTATTGCCCAGTTACTTTTAATGATTTAGACCTCACTCGTCAGATGTTGCCATCATTATTTGAGGCAGCAGGCGAAGATAATGTCAGAGTGATTCCAGCGATAACTGGTGCAGAAGATTTTTCATTTTATGCTAAAGAGGTACCTGCTTTATTTTACTTCGTTGGAGGTAGAGCACCTGGTGACAAGGCCCCTCATCCGCATCATTCACCAGATTTCATTGTTCATGATGAAGGTATGATCACCGGTGTCAAAGCATTATTGCAACTCACTTTAGACTATATGGATCATGCAGCTGCGGGTAGGTAAAATGAAGTCCAGGATATAAAGTGCAGGTTTAAGATAATTTTAGGCCTAAAAAGGCGTATTTATAAGTAGTAAGGAACTATTTTTGCAACTTCTTGTTGAATACGAAAATAAAAGTGAATTTTTTATGGCTATTATTATAACAGACGAATGCATTAACTGTGGAGCATGCGAGCCAGAGTGCCCCAACAATGCAATATATGAGGGAGGTGTAGAATGGGCCATCGCTGATGGAACAGGTGTAAAAGGTGCATATACGCTTGAAAACGGAACCGAAGTCGCTGCAGAGGATCAAAATGATCCTGTTGAAGATGACTACTATTATATTGTTCCAGATAAATGTACAGAGTGCTGTGGGTTTCATGAAGAGCCTCAATGTGCTGCGGTCTGTCCGGTAGATTGCTGTGTGCCCGACCCTGAAAGAGAAGAAACCGAAGAGGTTTTACTAGCTAGAAAAGATAGATTACACTTGTAATTCCTAAATATTTGATTTTAAAAGGAGGCCATTCTACAGCAGTAGAATGGCCTCTTTTCATTTAAAGAATCTGTTAATTAATAAAAGAAATATAAAAATTATCTAATATTTGCAACGCAGTCAGATCCTAACATATCTTGTTGTTGAGAAGACCTGACCCCTCTCCTCGTTAAAACCAGGCATCAACTATGTATGTCTGATCATTTTAAACGAAAATCTTATACTATGCGCAAGCACCACAACACAATCATTTCTAGATTAGTTACACTGGTATTCTTACTATCTCAAGTCTTTTTTCTACAAGCTCAATGTGATGACAATATAGCCAACTTCACACTTTTGGGCAGACTGCAAAATAGTACTTACTATTTATCTAATGCCCCAGCTCAACCATCACAGGCGCAAAGTATCGCCATATCATTAGATGCTAATTTAGTATCCATCAACTCTCAAGGAGAAAATGATTTTATTCAATCCATGATAGATGAGATGGTTTACATAGGTCTCAATGATGCGTCAAGTGAAGGCACTCTTAGATGGGCAAGCAATGAAGCTGTCACTTACACAAACTACGACAATTGTAATTTTTGTAATGAAAATGATGCAGAAAATGACTACGCATTGATGCATCCATGGAATGGTGGTTGGAGTTTCATGAATAGATGGAGTTCGAGAGGATTTATTATAGAGAAAACATGCGATGATTCTGGAGGTGGTTCTGGAGGTGGCAATAATAATTGCAGCATAGAAAATATTTCGGGTTTTGATTTTCTTGGAGACTTTGAAAACTCGAACTACTACCTTTCGCAAGGTGAAACTACTGCTGCGAATGCAAACAGTATTGCATCCTCATATAGAGGATATCTAGTGAATATAGGTAGTCTAGCCGAGAATCAGTTCCTTGAAGGCAAATTTGACGAAATGGTTCATATCGGCTTAAATGACGCAGATAATGAAGGCCAACTTAGATGGGCTGGAGGCACCAATAGTACTTTTAGAAACATTGACAATAATTGTGGTTTTTGTAATGATAATGACGCAGAGAATGACTACGTACTGATGCACCCATGGAATGGAGAATGGAGTTTTACCAATAGATGGAGTCAGAGAAGATATATCATGGAGGTACCTTGCGAAGACGATGGAGGATCAAGTCTAAGTTATGAAAATTGTCCTGCAAACAGAGTGGTTCAACTACAACCAGGTCAAACTAGGACAATTGTTAATTGGACACCCCCTACACTCTTTAATACTTGCTTTGTAGGTATCGAATCAAATATTCAAACTTCTGGACCTATAAATGGAACAGATTTGCCCGCTGGTAACTATACTGTTCAATATGCAGCAAGCAATGATTGCAATGATGAGGCTGTTTGTCAATTCACTATTGAAGTTAGAGCTCATGACAATGGCGGAAATGGAAATCTTTCATTTTTAAATTGTCCAACGGATAGAACAATACAAATTCCTGAAGGGCAATCTACTGCTTTTGTAAACTGGACTCCTCCATCTGTGAGTAGCTCTTGCAATCTTGGAGGTCTGTCTCTTGGTCTGATAAGTGGCCCTAACAATAACACATACCTTGGTGAAGGTCAATATGAAATACAATATCGTGCTTCCAATAATTGTGGTGATATGATCATGTGTGAATTTACGATAAGTGTTATATCATCTGACAATACTTCATCACTAGCTGCTTTTTGCCCTATAACACAAGAAATAGAAATTCCATTAGGAGAAAGTACGCAAGCGATTGAGCTTGTACAGCCAGATGTAGAAAACGTTTGTGATATATCTGGATATAATCTTGAGCAGATTGCAGGTCCGACAGCTGGTACTCAAGTATCCGCTGGCACCTACACCATAACATATCGAATAACAAACAATTGTAATGATGTAGCCTTTTGCTCATACAATGTGATTGTTTTCAATGAAATTTTAACAACTTTAGAATATGCAAATTGTCCGTCTAATATCGTAATCCAAATACCAGAAAATCAATCTACTACTGTAGTAAATTGGACCCCTCCATCTTTAGTTACCAATTGTGCATCAGGGATTGCAAGTAATGTTATCACTGCTGGACCTGACAATAATTCCAGCCTAGGTCCAGGTGAGTATGTAGTACGCTATCAAGCGATGAACAATTGTGGTGATTTTGCTTTTTGTAGATTTGATATTGATATTCTTGCCACTGAATCTAACTCTTCACTAACGGTGGAGTGCCCGGGCGATCAATCTTTTACAGTTAATTCTCCACCACTACCTCCAGTAGCTTTGTGGTTTTTCGAAAATCCGACATTTACAAACACCTGTACCGCTGATGATGGGCGAGTAAGTGTAAGCGGCCCCGGTCCTTTTAATCAAGGGTCCTCTTTAAGTGTGGGAAACTTTACACCTACTTTTACTGCTATTAATGCATGTGGAGATACAGCTACTTGTTCATGGAATGTTACTGTGAATCCTTTTGTAGTAGTTCCTGGACCTTCATCTCTTGAGATTGAATGTCCTGAAGTACAAACTTTTGTTATACCAGAGGGACAATCAACTGTACGTGTGTTATATGTAGGCGCAAGCGTAACGAATGTATGTAATCTAGGAAACCATTCCAGCCAATTAATTGAAGGGTTGCAAAGCAATACTGATGTTGCCGCTGGAACATATACAGCACGATATAGAGTTACAAACCCATGTGGAGATGTAGAAGAATGTACGCTTGAAATAGTAGTTGTAAATGAAAGTACTGGTGGCAATGTAGACTATACGGCCAACGATCAGGTCACCCCATACACAGGTCTATTCAGACCGGGTACTAATGTAGGATATAATCCCCCATGGACTGATGAAGAGATGGCTGATTTAGCTGCTGGAAATCCAGCATTAGGTGTCGAAGGTATAGGCGCTAGGTCTATGCGTCCAGGACTATTCGATGTGATCACTGCAGTATGGGGATACGATTTTAGACTCGATACTTATAAGCATTATAATAGTCTAGGACTGGATGACTTGACCATGATCGTTGGGTTTCCAGCAGACTGGCACCGTGATCAAACAGACTACTGTGGAAATGGTTTTAACTCATCAATGTTTAGAAATCTATACACAGATATTTGGGATGACGGTACTGATGGTACTCCCTATAATGATGAAAACTTCTATGCTGCATATCTGTATGAAGTAGTAAGTAGATATGGTGAGTACGTGAAGTTTTGGGAGATATGGAATGAGCCCGGCTTCGATTTGACTGGCAACAGAGGCTGGAGACCTCCAGGTGATCCTGCGGGCAACTGGTGGGATAATGATCCAGATCCTTGTGAATATATTTTGCGTGCACCGATTGAACACTATGTTAGAACCTTACGCATCAGCTGGGAAATAATAAAAACCTTACAACCAGATGATTATGTAACTGTGGCAGGAGTAGGTTTTACCAGCTTTCTAGATGCTATACTGCGTAACACAGATGACCCGAATACGGATGGTGCCATCACTTCGGAGCACCCATTGAGAGGTGGAGCATATTTTGATGTGATGGGTTTTCACTCCTATCCGGACATCGATGGCTCAGTATATGAATTTGACAATAGTGGTCAGAGAATCTGGCATCGCCATTCAGATCGCGCCGCGCAAGGGATAAAACAAACCATGGATGACTACACCGACATTCTGGACAACTACGGATATGGAAATCAACACCCCCAAAAAGAATGGATCATTACCGAGATTAATGTACCTCGTCGTCCATTTAGACCAGACGCTATGTCCGGCGGTGAAGAGATGCAGGTCAATTACATTATAAAAGCGGTTGCGGTAGCCATGCAGAATGATGTAACTCAGATGCACGTTTACAACCTTGGTGATCGTACCACAGAGGCAAATGCTGTGACAGAATTTGACCTTTATGGTTTACACCAGCGCCTAACGGATACCGAAGCCTATACACAAGTACGAAATCTAGAAGCAACTGCATACCGTTCTGCGGCAGATTTTGTTTGGGGTTCTACCTATGATGCTAATAGAACCAGTCAAATGAATTTACCGAGTAATTTAGATGGTGTAGCGCTTAGTCTACCAAACGGTAGATACAAATATATCCTATGGGCCAAGACGACTATAGATCAGTCTGAGGTAGCCAATGGTACCTATAGCTTTCCTGCTAGCTTTGGTTACGGCCAAGTATTCCAGCGTACATGGAATTTTTCAGAAACGGATCAAGTAGTAGGCATATCAAGTAATAATATAAACCTCACGGGTCGACCTATTTTCATAACAGAGACTGCTGATGATTCTGAATTACAAACTAGATTGAGTGATGAGGCTAAGCACCATTTGTCTGTTTATGATATACTTCCAAATCCTGCGGTAGATGAAATCAAACTGGTTTTAGAGTCTAAAGAATCTGACAATTATCTTATCCAGATCTATGATGCTACTGGAAAGTTGATGGAGCAAAGGACAACCTTTTTACAACGTGGATTCAGTGATGAACGTTTTGATATATCCAATTATGTTCACGGTATGTATTTCGTAGTTATCCAAGGTTCTCAGATGCGTTCTACAAAAGTGAAGTTTATCAAAGGTGAAAAATGAGTCCACTCCGAAAAGTCACGAAAGCACAATATGACTCTTTTGGCGATATTTTTCATTTTCTCAATCCACTGATGCCTGTGCGACTATAAATAGGCGTGCTCAGGCATCACTGAATTTCGAGAATAAAAAATCTCACTCAAAATAGCCCATTTTTTGCAATCCGCTACTTTCCAGAGTGGACTCAAAATGATAATAGAGCATCAAAGCTAAGTAGTTGATTAAAAGCGCTTTTTGTACGTATTTATACCGTATAAAAAGCGCTTTTTTCTTTTCTAATAACATAATTTGGGCGTGCCCTTTCAGGTCATGCTATCCATGACTCCACTGGCGTTTCGGTGCCTGCTAACCCACCAGCTTAGTCGCGCACATATCGCTATCGCGATATTCATTCCTATCATTCACGCATTTTAAAAAAAGGATGGATTCTACCTGCTTTCGTTATAGCAACAAAAAACATATAATAATTTCCTTAATATCTAATAAAACCATATATTTGGACGTTGTGTAGTGGACGATAACTACTTCGTTTTCATCCTTTTTCATAACATTATCTCATATCCGTTTAGATAATAGCACACACCTCTACACTTAAAACTTACATTAGGTATATACTCACGACGATTCTCTTGTGAGGGCATTGTATCAAGTGAGTGAATTTTACGTAAGAAAATTTGTAAAGTGAAGTGGATATCAGAGAATTAGGATTCATTTTTAGTTCATACTCCCGTTCTTAACTATCCGCTTCTTCAAGTAAAAATTATGAGAAGTGTACTTTTATTGGTTATCCTAATTATGTCTTCAATGAGCATTATAGCTCAAGAAACGGCTCGTTACACTGAAATTAATAAAGCTTATAAAGCGGGAAATGATTTCTTTGAGAAAAATCTGTACGCGCAAGCTCAAAAAAGCTATGCAAAGGTACTTGAGTTGGAACGCCAGATTTCACAACCTGAATGGATCGAAATCAAAATGCGATCCCAGCTCAATTATGCAAGATCTGCTGTTAGACTTGAACAGGAGAAAAGTGAAATGCTTATTCTTGATTTTGTAAAAGCCTATGCACCAGACCCAATAGCCAATGAAGCCATCCTTGAAGCAGCTACCTACTACTATAATCAGAAAGAATTTCAAAAGGCAATTGAATTTTATGCTATGGTGGATATCAACAATCTTCCAGAAGCAGAAAGAAAGGATGTACTTTTTAAAAATGGTTATTCACTTTTTGTTAGACAAAAATGGGCAGCTTCCAAATCTTATTTTGAGAGATTGATAAATGAGCAAGATGTCTACTACTACCCTAGCAACTATTATCATGGTTTGACATTTTTCTACTTAGAGCAATATGACAAAGCACTGAGAAGCCTAAAAAGAGCTGAAAAAACAAAAGTTTACAAAAGTCATATTCCTTACTATGTTGCTCAAATTTATTTTGCAGAGAAAAAATACGATGAAGTAATTGCTTATGCAAAACCTCTATTGCAAAAAACGAGTGTAAAGAAAAAAAGAGAACTTACTCTTTTGATCGGACAGTCGTACTACGAAAAGCAGCAATATGAAAAAGCCCTTCCCTATTTAGAAAGGTACGCCGAGATAACTGAAAAGATGAGTGAAGAGACTTTCTATCAAATCGGTTACCTACAATACCAGTCTAGAAAGTATGCTGAAGCTATAGAAAACTTTAAAGAAGTAAGTAAAGTAAAAAGTGAATTGGGTCAAAACGCACTCTACTTACTTGGCGATTGTCATACCAAACTTGATGAAAAAAATAATGCAAGAAACGCCTTTGCCGCAGCAGGAAGACTAGACTTCAATCCAGAAACAAAGCAAGACGCCAATTGGAATTATGCAAAGCTTTCTTACGAAATGAAATATGATACAGAAGCTATGGCGGTCTTCCAGAAGATACATGAAGGCGACAAGAAATATCTTGAAGCCCAAGATTACTTAAGTAAGATGTTTCTCAATACTAGAGACTATACAAAAGCACTTGCAGTGTTAGACGGAATAAAGAATCGCAATAGCCAGATGGAGGCTACTTATCAAAAAGTAACTTATTCCAAAGGAATAGAAATGTATAATGCAGGTAAGGTAGATGAAGCAGTAGCTCTTTTTGATAAGTCTCTTACTAGCAATGCTGATCCAGCAACAAAAGCATTAGCCAATTATAGATTGGGTGATATCGCGCATAAAAATGGCGAACTTGAAAAGAGTACCAAGTATCTAAATGCTTATTTGAATAGCGCTAACCCAAGTACAGTTCCTGAAGACGCTGCAGTCTACACGGCGAATTATACCCAAGGCTATAACTACCTCAAGCAAGAAAATTATACGCAAGCACTCTCCCACTTTAAGAAAGCGATCAGCGGCATAGAAGCTAATAAATCTCGAATTAGCAGTACATATATCAAAGATCAAGTATTAAATGATGCAAAGCTTAAAGCTGGTGATTCTGCATTTAGATTGAATGACTACAACGCTGCATTGGGATACTATGATGATGTGATAAGATCTAATGACAAACCAAATCCATATGCATTATTCCAAAAGGCAAATGTAAAAGGCTTACAAGGCAACAGTACGGAAAAATTCCAAATGATGGCTTTGCTGGTAAGCGATTTTCCGGATTCAGAATTCGCAGACGATGCATTGTATAGCATAGGCAAGGCCTATATCCAAGCTGGAGCTTTGAGTGATGCTGAAGCGCCTTTAGAACAATTACTCACAGAATACCCTAACTCAACCTTGTATAATGCGGCTTTACTCAAATTAGGTTTGGCAACATATAATCAAGATAATTATGATGCAGCTACTAAGTTCTACAAAGAAGTATTCAAGCATAATCCAGATAAGAAAGAAGCTGATCAGGCTTTGCTTGCATTAGAGGAAATTTATGTCCAAGACTTAGGCACCCCAAAAGAGTATGTTAAGTTTAGAAAATCAATCCCTGGATACAAGATTGATAATGCAGAACAAGAGGCACTTAGTTTTAGATCTGCTAAAACTGCTTATGCCAGTGCGCAGTATGATAGAGCCATTTCTTCGATGATTTCATATCTGGAAGAATATCCAAATGGAGCCTATGCTATAGAGGGTAAGTATGTTTTAGGCGAATGCAAAGTGGTGCAAAAAGACTACGTCCAAGCCATGAAATACTACCAAGAAGTCATAGACAAAGGAAATAGTAAGTTCTATGCTAAGGCGCTTCGCAAGGCTGCTTTGATTGCATATAATTTTGACCAGAATTTTGTGAAATCTTATCAGCTGTACAGCAAACTTGAAGGCGTTGAAAGTGGTGAGAATAAGTTAGAAGCGCAGCTTAATGCATTGCGATCAGCTTACAAAATCAACAATTCAGATGGTGTTTACTTTATGGCTTCCAAAATCGAACTCAACCCACTCGCCTCTCCTGATCAAAAAAGCATAGCTGCATTTTATCAAGGAAAGGTTAGCTATCAAAAGCAGGACTTCAATAAGGCAAGTGAAAATTTCAATAAGGTACTACGCAACATCAAGGAAGGAGAAATTGCTGCCGAATCAAGATACCTGATTGCTGAAATATACTACAAGCAAGGCGCAATAGATCTTTCTAGAGGTATTGTAATGAAAGCGCACAAAGAAAGTGCAGGACAGGAATACTGGATAGCAAAGTCAATAATCCTCCTATCTGATATCCTGGTCAAGCAAGACGATTTGCTCAATGCAAAAGCTGCTCTTGAAGCCGTTGTTGAAAGTTATACAGAGTCTACGGAGTTAGTCAATATTGCTAACAATAAGCTTCTCGAACTAAAGACAAAAATAGAAGCAGAGAGTCGTATTAATGAAGCGCCAAGTAACGGTGACCTTCCAATGGAAGGGCAGTAATTTTTTTTTAAAATAGATAGATCACATTATCATGACTAAATATATTTTTAATACCATAATTTTGCTGTTTGCTTTTGTTGCATTCATTAATGCACAAGACGACAAACTTGAATCTGAATCTGTAGAGATAATTAAGAACTTTGAAGCGCAGCTTGCAGAGTCCGATAAGTTAGATATAAACCCCTCGTTGCCGCCTGTAGATTCATCAAACAGAGTGGTTAGCTATCAGATCAATGCTCAACCTATGTTGATCAACTACCCTGCTCCAGACATCAAGCCAATAGCAATGAAATCGGATGACTTGCCACAAGTAAAAAACACTTTTGTGAAAGGTGGTGCAGGTATTCCCAATCAATATTATGGTGAAGCATCTCATTTTGGGAACATTCTAGATAAGGTTGACTTTGGTGCAGGCGCTACATATCATCGCGCTAATAATAGCGAAAGAATAGAAAATCAAAAATTTATAAATACAGATGCTTTTTTGCAAGGTGCTTATAACATTAAAGAAGACATTTATTTGCAGAGTAAAGTTAATTTCAGAGAACAAATAGATCACTTTTTTGGATATGATAATGAACTGTTTACATTTTCAGAAGAAGATGTAAGGCAGCGTTTTCGTACTTTAGATATTTCTAACGCTTATATTTCACCTGAAAATGATATAGACAAATTAAACTATGGGGCAAGTATAGACTACTATAATCACAGAGATTTTTATGGTAGCCGTGAAAATGGCATTGCCTTTTCTGCAAAAGCTAAGAAATTTTTAAAGCGAGAGCACCCCGTAGGACTGGAGATTATTGGCGATTTATCTAGCTTCAAAGACAGTACAGATGTTAAGCAGAGCCTGAACAATCTTACCTTTAGGCCAACTGCTTCTTTTCATGCAGAGAAATTTAAAGTTTTAATAGGTGGAAATTTAATTTTTCATGATAGTACATTTTCTGCTCTTCCGATTGTGGAAGTTATTGCAAACATAGCTGGAAATAAACTGGTGGCGTTTGCTGGGTGGGAAGGAAATGTAGAAAAGAACTCATTTAGAACTTTGACCGAATATAGCCCATACCTAGTATCTAATCCAAACATCTTCAATACTAAGTACAATGACTATTACGGTGGTTTGAAAGGAAAAATTAAGTCTGTGAGCTATGTTGTGAGAGGTGGACTCAAGGATGTAGATAGACTCCCACTGTACGTACAAAGCTTAGGCGAACCATTACGATTTGACGTAATAGATGATGCAACACAAATCATATATATAGAAGCTACGGCTGAAGTAACCCTTCTAGAAAAACTCCAAATTTCTGGAGCATTTACCAAATCGTTTTTTGAACTTGAAAATCAGGAGCACCCTTGGCATTTGCCTTCATTAGAAGTAAATCTAAACGCTAAGTATAAGTTGCTTAATGATAAATTGGCAATAAGAGCAGACTTTTACGCAGCTAATCCAATAGCAAATATTTCCTTAGAGTCCACCATTGAGTTTTTGAATACACTATACGACTTAAGCTTAGGTGCTGAATACAACATTAATGACTCTATTGGTGTATGGGTAGATGTGAATAACATCACTTCAAGAAACTATGAAAGATGGAGAGGATACAGAACTTTTGGTACTAACTTTATGGGTGGCTTCTATTTGAGATTTTAAGTATGTGTCCGCTCTGAAAATCTGAATATATAAGAGTACAGCATTAGGCCATAGAATTCTTTAATTCATCAATATCTTTGCCTTATTTTTCAGTAATGATGATTGAACAAATCGTTCAAACTCTTGCACAGTGAATAGATCACTTGTTACAATTTTGCATTTACCATTTTCGCTAACTACATCAACAGTGGTTTCTATAAGTCCTTCATTGGTGGATTTATTAGAAAGCGTTTTTAATTTGCCCCACAATTGTCGCAATTTAGATTCGGACGAGTCTATTGAGCCAGCTGCATCCATAACTCCCATATCTTTTACAAAGTCTCCAATAATCACATCTCGATTATCATCGTAATCATATTCAATTGTTTTGGAATCTAGCTTCAAATTCATAGTGTAATAAACCTCTTCCTTTAGTTTTTTGACTGAAGTTATGTTTACATTAGTTATAGACTGTGGATCCATATCTCCAATTGAGATCTCTGGTTTAGCACAAGAATGTAATATGAAGAATAATAGTACAATTATGCTATTTTTCATTAGCTATCTATTTAGTAGTTATAAGTTAAAAACTATCAAGTATTTATATTAAGCACAATTGAGTCCACTCAGCTAAAATAGTTAATTATTATTCCAGTATGCTAGCCGGCTTGGTACTATCCAATTTTTTGAGAAGAAATTTTCAATTTAGCCTCTACTTGTAATTGTTATTAGTCCATTATTTAGCTTATTCCAAAATAAGAGACATGGTTTTGCATGATAAAAGCACTAGATACGATAGAAATGAATGAAAACAAGGGCAATCCGCATTTAAATCCGGCCTGTTTTTAATAACTTACAAATCGATAAGGAAACATATTCTTATGAATTGATTAAACTATTAAAAACTAACTTTAAATCTAATTATCATGAAGCAAACTTTACTCATACTCTTTATTGGAGTGCTTTTCAACACTATTCATGGACAACAATTTGTTGAAAAACAGATCTCTGCAAATCCAGAAGGATTTTATCTAAGTAGTATGGATTTTGGAGATATTGATAATGATGGTGATATTGATATGATCATCTTAGGCAATCTCAATCCTGGTGTAAAAACAAAAATTTATTTAAATGAAGAAAATACATTTGTAGAGTCGAGTAATACACTACCTTTTTTGAATAGCGGCTGTGTAGAGATGTTTGATTCTGATGGTGATGGAGACTTAGATCTTATTCTTAGCGGTAGAACAGATGATTATGATGCTTTCACATTCCTTTATCTCAATGATGGTCAGGGAAATTTTGAAGATTCAAATGTACAGAATTTAGCTAATATAGAATTTAGCTCATGTGCCACAGCGGATGTAGATGCAGATGGAGATTTAGATCTCTTGTTAAATGGTTTTAATGGCGCAAGTTCCATAACACAATTGTACTTTAATGATGGTAAAGGGGGATTTACTGCTGATACACAAAATTCATTTTTAGCTGCTGATGATGGGGATGCAGTATTTGTGGATGTAGATGCAGATGGAGATATGGATTTATTTGTTTCAGGCTGGGATGAAAATAGTGTCCCAAATAGTATTTTATATATAAACGATGGAACAGGTAGCTTTAGTCAAAGTAGCTCTCAACTTGATGGAGTAGTAAGGAGTAGAATTGTACCAGCTGATGTTGATGGAGACGAAGATATAGACGTTCTGATTTCTGGGATAGTGAGTAGCAGTCTGCATCAAACTAAATTGTATTTAAACGATGGGGAAGGAAATTATACTGCATCTACAATTGGATTATTTCCTAATATTGGTAATGGGGCTGCGTCAGGGGCTGATATTGATTTAGATGGCGATGTAGATTTTTTAATATCTGGCAATGCCGCAGGTTCTTTTTCCGCCGTTTCAGAACTTTATTTAAATAATGGTGATGGTAGCTTCATATTGGGTAGTAGTGATTTTGATGGAATTATTTTAGGTCAAACCAGCTTTGTTGACTATGACCAAGATGGAGATGAAGATCTTTTTCTTTCTGGATTGAATTCGGGACTCAATGCAGTTCATAGATTATATGAAAATACCCAAATTCTTTCATCTCTAAGTGAGAATGAGCTTAACCCTATTGGGATCAACATTTACCCAAATATTGTTCAAACTGAGTCAGCATTTAAGATTGAAATGAACTCTGATTTTTCTCAAGACATAAGCTTAAAAATGTATGATATTAGCGGAAAGATGGTAAGTAGTTTAAAATTTAATATAGAAGCAAATGTGCCCACCACAAAAGAACTGATTACTCCGGCGCAACCAGGTGTTTACTATATTAATTTAAACAATAAACAGTATTCGGAAAGATTGATTGTGATTCATTAATTTTAATTAGGGTTCCTAAGTTGATTTTAAATTAAAATTTTAGGCCCTCAAGTGAAGTTAAATTTATAATGATTGATACTTTTTTAGAGTTCTATTAAAATGGTTTTGGTTTGGCGTGATCTTTATAATAAGGATCACGCCAAATTAATTTAAGGCAACTACCTTATATTTGCTGTTACCTCATTATATATGCTAGACTGGATTTATAATTTACTCAAGCTCATCACACTCTTGGTTTTACCATTTGTTCTTTTAATCAAGTGTGCTGTTTTTCTGCATAACCATTATCACTGGGCTTCCAGTTTGAGCCTAATAGTGAGTGGTTGCACAACTGCTTTATTGTTATTTATCTATCTATCTTTCATGTATGGTAAAGTTACTGGCAAGATAGGCTCTGGAAATGCATTAAAACGGAGATCAGTTATTGCCTTATTACTAGTCTTTGGGTATAGCATCTATGGCCTCTTTTTCTTATCAAATAGTAATGCAAAATCATCGGAAGTACATGCTGAGTTTACGAAGTTGCACCCTATCATTAGAATTAGTGTTAGTACTATCCTATTTTTAGATCAAGAACTATTGATTACTGATTCTAGTCGCAAACCAGAAGACTATAGAAAAATGGGACTTCCAAGTAAGAAGCGATCTCTGCACTATAAACAAAGTACTGGATATGTACATGCCATTGATATCAGAACAAAAGGCCGGAGTGATACCCGAAATGAACTGCTATTATGGTATTTTAAATTGATGGGCTTCAACACGCTTAGACACAAGGGTACGGAAGATCACTTGCATGTGAGTTTGAACAGCAAAGATAGTCCAGGAGCTATTTGACTCAAGATAATATTTGAGTCCATTACCTTAGCAAAGAAACATCTCCACTCAAGAGCTGATTAGTTCCATCTCTATAAGAAACAATAAGCTTGTAGACAAAGACGTCTGCATTCAGAGGTTCTCCCCTATAATCACCTTGCCAACCACTTCTTCCATTATCTGGAACAAAATTATTCTGTTCGTAAACTAAATTGCCCCATCTATTATATACTTGGAGACTAAGAACATTTTCAACCTCACTATTCGAATCAAGGAAAATAGTGAATACATCATTGATCCCATCGCCATTTGGTGAAAATACATTAGGGATAAAAATGTTAGTGCACTCTATACTATTATCAGATAATGCGATTAAATCATAGTTTTGCTTATAGATACAACCATCAGCATCTATAATTTGCAAGGTATAATTGCCTTCAGGTAGGTTATCTAGAAGCAAATCATTTCCAGATGGAACACTCCACTCTATAGTGAATGGAGCAACTGCTTCAACATGAGTAAGTTCAATACTTCCATCGCTACTGTTAAAGCAAGTTGGAGGCTTAAAATCTACTTCCACAGAGAATGTACTTTCTACATTAGCACTACCTTCTATGTTCCCTGTGCAATTTGCATCGCTGAATGTCAATATCTCATACCAACCAACTGTAGGCGTATCTATAAAAAAGGGATTGGTAAAAATATTCTCAATCGGATCTTGTTCAACACCATCAATACTATATTCAATATCCCAAGGAGGGCTACCTTCTAAAGTAATAGGAATACCAATTTCTTGTATATCACAAAAATTGAAATCTCCTATTAGTGAAGCAATAGGGATATCTTGAATGCCTACTTGAGACTCCCCAATAATTGTATTACCACAAAAGTCTGTTACTGTTAATTGATAATTTCTAGAAGATGAAATTGTTGCAATTAGTGTATCTGATTCTTCACCAGTATCCCAAAGAATAGAATAAGGTGGAACACCACCTTCAAGGACTGGAGAAAGGTTAAATGCTTGGTCTACGCAAACCAGTATATTTTCAATACCCATAGACAGTTCACTAGCCTCATTGATGGTCAATTCACTCAATACTGGATCAATGCAATCACAGTCATACATCAATTCTAATTTAATACTCTCCGGCCCTTCAATAATGTTGTCATTAATAATATTGATAGGTAAAGTAAAAGTAGGCTCACCCGCCGGTATAGTCACACGCATAGGAATTTCTGTAAAATCTATCCCATTACTCGCTTCACTTTCTGAACTAATGCTGTAATCTATGATTAATTCTTCGTTAATATTGCTAAAAGCAGATCGTGTAAAAACAAATTGCCCATCTACACAATCTTCATAAGCTACTGTTCCATCTGTACCCGGTACTTCGGCACGAATGCTGATGGGTTCTCCTAAATCAAAACTATTGGTTTCTAAAAACACAGCAGAATCTAATAAATCATCACCAACGTCTCCTATCACTAAACGAATATGGTAAGTCTCACAAGGAATTACTTGGAAGGAGGCTGTAAGTGGAACAGTGTATCCGTCATAAGCAATCAATTGAGGTGCGGCTGGAGCTTCTGTAATTCCACAATCACCTGTAGAATTTATGTTCGTCGCATTGTTAACATAAAATTGCTCATTTAGTAAATGATTTATGGTATTGATACTTACATCATCATTAGAGCCCTGCAAGGTGGCTACATTGATGGCATCGTTTTCAAAATTTCCATTAATGCCAGGGCCACTGACAAAGAAACCGAATACATCATTAAATGCCGTTCCTACAAACTCACAATACTCTTCAGATGCAAACACATATTTAAAAGTAACTCTACTATTCAATGGTACAAAATCAAACTCTATCCCAGTTACATCATACAATGTACTAGTAGAAAGTATTCTTAGATCTGGATCTACGCTTATGGAGTCGAAAGAAAAGGTAGACTCGTTATTCAAGTTGGGTCCATGAGCAAGTTCAATATTTCCGGTAGACAAGATGATCCCATCATTAATGTTGATGCTTCCCTCTCCACCTATAAACTGTCCAATACTTATATTCTCATCTCCAAGCGAAGTGATATTGCTCACATTCCGGCATGACCCTTTGATAAATACATCTTTTATCAACTCTTCAATACCTAAGTCACTTTGCGTTTGTATACCCGACTGAGACCATAGATTGGTACAGAGTAGAAGTAAAAGGCAAGAAATGAAGGTCTTAAAACTATCCATGTAAGAGAATTCCATGTTAATTTACCCATTATAGATTGCTTGCACAAATATTAATAGTGATTGAACTCACATTAATGGGAGAAGTAATTTTATCACGACAAATCTAAGAAATGAAGCT
Organism: uncultured Saprospiraceae bacterium; assembly: GCA_938022165.1. GTDB lineage: Bacteria > Bacteroidota > Bacteroidia > Chitinophagales > Saprospiraceae > JALZVN01. The sequence continues at coordinate 26,393 of CALIEI010000245.1, forward strand.
TCTCTAAATCAGAATATCGTATTTCTGCCTACAAAATTTTCTTAGACCCAATCCATTATAAAATCTGCGAAAGAACTGCTCTCTTTAATCTCCCAAGATGATATACTCAGGTGTTATTTCTAGTACATCAAATTGCTTATCATAAACCTGGATGATACTAGAGTTGAGATTATAGTAAATACTTGGGCTATATCCTTGATAAGTATGTGATGCTATAAAGGGAGTTAAAACAAAGGTATTTTCATTAGGCATGCCACAGTACATCAACCTAAATGCACCTTTCATCATTCCTTGCTTGATTCTTAGTACAGTCCCTACATATATTGTGTATTCCATCATTTAGTTTTGTAGTGTCCACAATTCGCCTTGCCTAGTTTCAATTGCTATCAAGCCATTTTCTTGATCTATATAATATTTGTATTCTCTTGTTCCGGAAGTTTCAATATCCATACTTAGTACAGATCTATACAATGAATCATTTAGCATTATTTCAGGATATGATTCACCGTTCTGAAAGAAATCATAATCTAGATCTCTCTTGTTTGTAATTACTTGAAAAGTTAGTGAATAACTATTTACTTCATTCATTTCAAGTATTTCAAATTTGTCAGCTACTCTTTTTGATCTTGGGTCCAACTTATCCAAAACAATCTGACTATGAATCCTTAAAGTCAAATTGAGTTCTTCGGAATGCATTACTATGAAAGCCAATTCTCCATCGTAGCATATGAACTCAGTAGCCGTTTCATTAGGATTGCATCTATCTTGTGTATTTGTAGAGGTACGAAAGGTTATGAATTCTCTTTGTATAATTTCAAAATTAGCTATTTCACCTTGACTCGATTCATAGCTTACAGTGTCTCCTATTTCTGTGCAGAATAAGCCCATATAAGATTTACCTTGTTCAGATAGATCAAACTTGCCTACGTATTCTGTACTACATGCATCAAAATCGCTATCAGACAAGAATTCGTCACATTCCGTTAGACCAATGGGTGGACGAACTTCAAGTAAACAGTTTCGCAGAATCAAATCGTTTGTATCAATAACAATGACATCACCTTTTTCATCAATGACAACATCATCTTCATTACATCCAAAAAGAAAAAGTAGTAACAACAAATAAATCAATCTCATCACAATTTTTGTTTTTGTTTTTGTTTTTGTTTTTGTTTAAAACTTACAGCAGTAAGATTTACTAATGAGGTAACGTAGTCTAAATTTACAAAACTATTTACTTTTATTCCTCGCGACGTACCGCAGGTACCAAAGCGCGTCGGGCCAGCGGCACGTAAAGGTGAGCGGTGGAAGCGGCATCACACATGTTTCAGCTTTGCTGAAACATGTGTGATATAGCGTACGACGCGACGCCAGTGAAACTAGGCGGCACCCCCAAAAACTGGCTCAAATAAAAAAAGCCCTCGCTCAAATGAACGAAGGCCTTTTAATTCTTAATTAAGTATTTTGATTATGCACCGCAAGCTTCACAACTTGGGTCATCGATGATACACATCTTTGGCGCTGCTGTATCAGTAGCAGTCTTCGTAGCTGTCGATGTTTGTGTTGCATCTCCAGACTTACCATGCTGTACAACACCTTCATTCAACTTCTCCTTGGCACTACTCTTTCTAAGCTCTTCGTTGACAGTGAACTTTATCGGATCTACTGCTGCCTTCGATCTTAGGTAGTACATACCTGTCTTCAATCCTTTTTGCCATCCATAAAAGTGCATAGAAGATAACTTACCGAAGTTTGGATTCTCAACGAAGAGATTCAAACTTTGAGATTGGCAAATGTATGCTCCTCTATCCGCTGACATATCTATCAATACCTTTTGGCTCAATTCGTATGAAGTCTTATACATCGCTTTCAACTCATCTGGAATTCTGTCGATGTTCTGAACAGAACCGTTGTTGAGCATCAGTTGCTGTCTCATTTCTTCATCCCAAATACCTAGGCTGATCAAGTCCTTTAAAAGGTGCTTGTTGATAATGATGTATTCACCAGATAAGGTTCTACGTGTGTAGAAGTTTGAAGTATATGGTTCAAAGCATTCATTGTTACCTAAGATCTGCGAAGTTGACGCTGTTGGCATTGGTGCCAATAGCAAACTGTTTCTGATACCTGTCTTAGCGATCTCCGCTTTCAACGCTGTCCAATCCCAAAGGTCAGTTGGTGTCACGCCCCACATATCATATTGCAAAATACCTTCACTCACTGGAGAACCAGGGTAAGATTCATAAGTACCATGCTTCACTGCTTGTGCAGAAGACTCCTGTAGTGATCCATAGTATATAGTCTCAAAAATCTGCCTGTTCAGTAGTCTTGCTTCCTCACTATCAAATGGGAATCCCATCATGATAAATGCATCCGCCAATCCTTGCACCCCGATCCCAATAGGACGGTGACGCATATTACTATTTCTAGCTTCCGGTATTGGATAATAGTTGATATCTATAATCTTATTCAAGTTGCGTGTAACAATTCTTGAAATCTCTCTCAACTTCTCGAAGTCAAACTTCTTGTCGTTTACAAATTTTGGTAAAGAGATTGATGCAAGATTACATACGGCAACTTCATCTTTAGAAGTGTACTCCATGATCTCTGTACATAAATTAGAAGATCTAATAGTACCTAAGTTCTTTTGATTACTCTTCTTATTGGCTGCATCCTTGTATAAGATATAAGGAGTACCTGTTTCGATTTGGCTCTCTAAGATAGCAAACCACAATTCTTGTGCTTTGATAGTCTTGCGCGCTTTTCCTTCTTGCTCATATTTGTGATACAAGGCTTCAAACTCCCCACCATAAGAATCGTATAATCCAGGGCATTCATTTGGATCAAAAAGTGACCACTCTCCATCTGCCTTAACTCGCTCCATAAACAAATCAGAAATCCACATAGCGTAAAATAAATCTCTCGCTCTACGCTCTTCAGCTCCGTGATTCTTTTTCAAGTCTAAGAAATCTTCGATGTCAGCATGCCATGGCTCCAAATAAATAGCGAATGCGCCTTTACGCTTTCCTCCGCCTTGATCTACATAACGTGCCGTATCATTAAACACCTTAAGCATTGGAACGATTCCATTAGATGTACCTCCAGTACCTTTGATGTATGATCCTTGGGCACGTACATTGTGTATACTAAGACCAATACCTCCAGCAGATTGTGAGATCTTAGCACATCTAGTTAAAGTCTCAAATATACCTGGGATACTATCTTCTGTAGTCGATAACAAGAAGCAAGAAGATAACTGCGGCTTTGGTGTACCTGCATTAAATAATGTTGGAGTAGCGTGTATAAACCACTTTTCTGACATTAGGTCATAAGTCTCCAAGGCTGAATCAATATCTTCACCATGAATACCTAGTGCAGTACGCATCAACATATGTTGAGGTCTTTCTACTACCTTGCCGTTCGCACGCATAAGATATGAACGCTCTAGCGTCTTAAATCCAAAGTAGTCAAAGTTGGTATCTCTATCGTAGATAATCGCAGAGTCTAATCTGTCTTTATTGGCTTCAATGATATTGTATGTAAGATCACTGATCAAGCCAGCTTTTGCATTTGTCTTTGGGTCTATATAATTATATAGCACCTTCATTACTTTAGAAAATGATTTCTCCGTATTTTTTTGAAGGTTACTGATAGCAATTCTAGCTGCAAGCAACGAATAGTCAGGGTGTTCTGTTGCCATGTTTGCCGCTGTCTCAGCAGCGAGGTTATCTAATTCTGAAGTGGTCACTCCATCGTATAGCCCTTGAATCACCTTTTTTGTAATCTCGATTGGGTTTACAAAATTTGGATTTAGGCCATAACAAAGTTTCTTGATTCGTGCGGTGATCTTGTCAAAGGAGACGCCTTCTCTTTTTCCACCTCTTTTTATTACTTCCATGGTTATGCGATATTAGGTATTAAAATTATAGTTCGGTTTCAATCTTGTCAGTACGGTAAAATAGTGTTTCGTTACAGTGTAGTGTTTTCAGTGTACTTGAGTACACTATGTCGTTTGTTAAAAATCTTCGTCTAGAGAGAATTTTTGACTAGCTCTATCAGCCATGACACCGGCTTTTTGATAGTCACCAACTCTCTTTTCAAAGAAATTCGTTTTGCCTTGTAGGGAAATCATATCCATCCAATCGAATGGATTTTCTGCGTTATAGTGGCGTGGAAGGTTGAGTGCCACTAAGAGACGGTCTGCCACGAATTCAATGTATTGACACATTGAATCAGCGTTCATACCTATTAGACGCACAGGAAGTGCATCGGATACAAATTCTTTCTCAATTTTAACAGCATCCAAAATGATTCCAGTCACCACATCCGCATCTAACTTGTTGGTAATGTGGTCATTATACAATAAACATGCAAAATCACAGTGCATCCCTTCATCTCTAGAAATTAACTCATTTGAGAAGGTTAAGCCTGGCATTAGACCTCTTTTCTTCAACCAAAAGATGGAACAAAATGATCCTGAGAAGAATATACCTTCTACAGCCGCAAAAGCGATCAATCGCTCTGCAAAGCTGCCATTATCGATCCAACGGAGTGCCCAATCAGCCTTCTTCTTGACGCAATCCATTGTTTCGATTGCGTTGAATAGCATGTCTTTTTCCGCATTATCCTTGATGTAGGTATCGATCAATAAGGAATAGGTCTCGGAATGGATATTCTCCATCATTATTTGGAAACCATAGAAAAACTTAGCCTCAGTGTATTGTACTTCTGAAACGAAATTTTCTGCTAAATTCTCATTTACAATCCCATCACTAGCTGCAAAGAATGCTAGCACGTGTTTTATAAAGTGTCTTTCGTCGTCTTTGAGTTGCTCCCAGTGCACCAAATCAGTTGAAAGATCAATTTCCTCTGCTGTCCATATACATGCTTCAGAAGCTTTATACCACTTCCATATATCCTCGTGCTGAATTGGAAATAATACGAACCGGTTAGGATTTTCCTGTAGTATTGGTTCTATAGTGTTTGTAGACATATTGATTGTTTAAAATAGTTCAAATAAATGTTCGGTAATAGAGTCACCTATGACTCTACAGGTTTCTTACATAACAGCTATAACTCGAGGAGATGTAAGGTTCTCTTTTCGTAAAATATAGTATGAATACCAGATTGAATTGCTCTGGGTATCAGAACATAATTCCGGCGATTATTTTTGCACTTAATCTTGCCGTTGTGTGAGGACAAATATAACTACAATATTGTCTTTTTTTATAATGTAAGTTATCCACATATTGTGGATAATGGATATATGTAGCTGACAGTCAGACAACTAAAAAATATTCTTATTTTTTTAATTGTGAATAAGCTATTTCTAGGTTTAAGTAAAATTGTAAGCAAAATGTTTACAAGGGAGCTTGCATAAAGTACTGAAAAACAATTAGAACAACCTTTTTCTCCTGAAGAATCCAGCTAATAAAGCACTTATAACGAGTGAAAAGATGACAATAAAATAAAAGGAATATTCACTGTTTTTGAATGGCAGGGGAACATTCATACCGTACAAACTCGCTACCAATGTAGGTACCATCAAGATGATCGTCACCAATGTCAACCGCTGGATAACCATATTCAAATTATTGGAAATAATCGAAGCATATGCCTCCATGGTTCCATTCAAGATATTGGTATACACGTTAGACATATCTAAGGCCTGACTATTGTCGATGATAATATCTTCAAACAAATCGGTCAATTCCTCATCGTTTCGTATTCCTAAGAAGTCGGTTCGTTTCATTTTGAGCTTGAGCAGATCATTGGCGCTTAGTGAATTCACAAAGTACACTAGGGACTTCTCTATAGACAGTAGATTACGCAACTCCTTATTTCTAGAACTATCATATAGCTCCTTCTCTACCTCGTTACGTTTCTTATTCAAATTTTTCAGACATACCAGATAGTCTTGCACGATCTGCTCAAATATCTGCAACACAAACTTCTGCTGATTCACTGGATTGAAATTCTTCACCTTCCCTTTCTTGAATCGCTTAAGCACCGTGCGCTCATGCGAACTTATAGTTACTATATTATCAGGTGTTGAAATGATACCAATCGGAACAGTCAGATATAAAGACTCATTCTCAGGAGCAGAATTATTGAGTGTAGGCGCATTCACTAGTATTAAGCGAACGTCCTCTTCTCTCTCATATCTAGACCGTTCATCTATATCTAGTGAATCCTGCAAGAAATCTAGCTCTATTTGATGTGTCGCTGCAAATGCTTCTATCTCCCCTGCTGCTATAGGCGGATGTATATTGATCCAGCATCCTGATTCAGGGGCATCGATTTTCTCGACTTTACGGTTTGATATTTTAAAGTATTCTATCATTGAAAAAAGAGCAAGGCACCAAACGCAGATCTTCGACAATGCATTTGGTCCTGATCACAAACATAGTTAAATACGAATAGGAATCACTGATAGTTAGGCTAAATCTGTGTTTTTATGGGCATATAGTTGTTTGACCAGTGGCGTATAAGGAACAAGCGTTCCCGTCAAATTTTTCCACTTAGTAGGTCTTTTATTCTTAGTACGCCAATAATCTGCCAAGATATCTCCTTGCTGTTCATAGTTGTAGCTGAGCATATCTACACTTCCGGATTTGAGTGCCTCCGCTCCACCATAATTATACCCAGCTTCGCTTCTTTGCGCACGCAATGCACGAGGGATATATACGGAACCTTGATGTTCATATTGCCAGATATGAATCAGTTCATGGACAAATAGATCTTCAGACATTTGCCCAAAATGATTGATCGTATATACGCCTACGTAAGCCATGCGCATATACTTGGGTACAAGTGCTAAGTTATCAATACGAATTCGCTCTACATCGATAGATTCTCCAAATAGCTCATTCACTATTTGACGCTCTTCAGTATTTAGCGCACGCGTATTGTATTTCAACCAATCACAACAAGTCTCATAAAACTCTCCAAATGCAATAAGATCTAAAAGATAAAAAAACAAGTCGACCAGATACCCTCCTGGCTGCTTGAGTAAGCGGGTAACACTAGCGTCTGAGCTCTTAGCCTGACGAACTCTGCATAGATGCTGCCAGAGTCGCGATATCCTTTTGCTTAGGCTATACCCTGCCCATCTCCTCTTCATCGCCAGCCACTTATATGTTGCAGCATGCAACTCCATTATTTAAAACGTAAAGCTTCTACAGGTTGGATAGTCGTCACCAAATAGGAAGGAATAATCAAGAAAATAAGTGTAATAAACATAGTCCCTATATTCAGACAAAATATGGTGAAGAAGTTAAGCGCAATCGGTGCCACACTTAGATAGTAGTCTTGTTCGCTGAGCGTTACAAACCCAAATTGCTTTTGCAACAAGCACAAACCTATACCTATAAGATTGCCCCACAGTAATCCTAGACCGATTATATAGGCAGCATAATACAAAAATATTTTTCTGATTTGCCAGTCATGTTCTCCCAGAGATTTGAGTACACCTATCATCTTGGTACGTTCCAGGATCAGTATCATCAGTGCCGTTATCATATTTATGATGGAGACTATGATCATCAAAATAATTATAACCACTTCATTAATATTTTGTAGCTCCAACCATTCAAATATGCCAGGAAACTTAAAACGTATAGATTCCGCAAACAGCTTGAGCGGCAACACTTCTTCTGTCAGATAATATCTGTACACATCCAGATCATCTATATTGTCGATATACACCTCAAAACCACCAACCTCTTCTTCTGACCAACCCAGTAGCTTCTGCACCTGCCTCAAGTCGACGAGCGCAAATCGTTTATCATACTCCTCCAAGCCCGTTTTATATATCCCACAGATCGACATCCGTCGTTTTACCTCTTGGTTTTTATTGACAAAGATCACCGTCAGCTTATCCCCTACTTTCAGTTGTAAGCGCTTAGCTGTAGAATTAGAAATGAGGATATCCCTTGACATAGCATCATCCGGAAAAGTAATCACCTCACCATCTATAATGTAGCGCTCAAGCACGTCCCAGTTATAATCCTTCCATATCCCCTTCAGCATAATCCCTTCGATATCCTCACTCGTTTCCAAGATCCCTTCTTTGAGTCCAAAGCGTTGAATATGCTCAATACCGCCTTTCGTTCTTTGCCCTTCACCCAAGAAATCATATACCCCATTAGTACCAGCATAATCTACCCCTTCTAGATCTGCGAGCGAAGGATAAAAATCTTGATTGATGTTGATGGGTTTACTTTCGGCACTACGGATGTAGTTATTATCATTGATATGAATATGTCCCCAGAAGTCAAATATCTTTGCTGTTATCTCTTGTTTAAAACCCTGGATGAGAGAGGTAGCACAAATCATAACCGTCATACTCAGCGCTATTGCGACTATCGCAATCCTAAGTATTAATCTAGAAAAATTCTTCTTCCCAGAAAAAGAAACCTTCTTGGCTATGAAATAAGGAAAATTCATCGGTCAGTAAGGTAAGGAGTTTTCGATTGTGAATGACAAATCTTGACTTTAATTATTTTTTGGGCGAGCCTACTGCCCTGCTTTACTCCAAGGCCAACCCACTGCAGTAGACCGAGCTATCCAGCACTCCACATTCGTTTCGGTCCCAGCAAGCGCACCTTCCTTAGTCACGGACTGCTCCTGTTAGTCGCATGCTTACTATCTCTCTCGCTAGGCAGCAAGAGCGAGAGATTTGAGCAAGAGCAAGAGCAAGGGAGACAACAAGAGCAAAAGATTTGAGCAAGAGCAAGAGCAACTTGTATATGAGATAAACAAATTAAACGAATTAACGAATCAACAAATCAAACAAATAAACGAATCATCAAATAAGCATTTACTTACTCCTAAAATTCCTTAGATTTGCGCAAAATTTGAACACATGGATTTTCTAGAAGAATTAGAATGGAGAGGAATATTGAGTAATTCTACACCAGGTATCGCTGAAGCGCTAAAAGCAGGTAAAATGACTGGTTATATTGGCTTTGACCCAACCGCTCCATCTATGACCATTGGCAACTTTGTACAAATCCAACTGCTCAAATTATTTCAACTCTCTGGTCATACCCCTATTGTATTGATGGGCGGAGCCACTGGCCGTGTTGGAGACCCCTCAGGAAAAGATAAAGAAAGAGTACTAAAATCCTTTGATGAACTAGATGCAAATTTAGCGCACCAACAAGAGCAATTCTACAAGTTTCTTGATTTTGACAAAGGAGACAATAAGGCAACGATCATCAACAACTTTGACTTCTATAAAGACATGAACGTATTGGATTTTCTCAGGGATGTTGGGAAGACCCTCACCATCAATTACATGATGAGCAAGGAGTCCGTAAAAAAACGCGTAGAGACAGGCTTATCTTTTACTGAGTTTTCATACCAATTACTACAGGCCTACGATTTCCAATGTCTTTATAAAGATCACAATTGCAAATTACAGATTGGAGGGTCTGACCAGTGGGGCAATATTACCTCGGGTACTGAATTTATCAGAAGAAATCTAGAAGGAAAAGCCTTTGCTATCACCTCGGAATTGCTTACCAAATCGGATGGATCCAAATTTGGAAAATCCGAGGAAGGCAATATATGGTTAGATCCAAATATGACTAGCCCATACAAATTTTATCAATTTTGGTTAAACGCTGCCGATGCTGATTTACCAAAATTCATACGCTTCTTCACCTTAAAGTCAAGAGCAGAAGTCGAAGCCATGGAGGCAGAACTCGCAGACAATCTAAATGAACAAAAAAGAATTCTTGCAGAGGAACTTACTATCCGTGTCCATTCAAAAGAAGCTTTTGAGTCTGCACAATCCGTTTCTCAACTCTTATTTAATAAGAAAGCGAATGAAGACACTTGCAAGAATATGGACTCAGCTGCACTAGCAACAGTAGCACAAGAGATTCCTTCTTTTGAATTAAATAAATCCGAACTAAATGATGGTCTCAATATTATTGACCTTCTTGCAGAAAAGACGGGTATCGTCACGAGTAAAGGAGACGCGAGAAGAGCTATAAAAGGCAATGCCATTTCCGTCAATAAAGTCAAGGTTTCTGACCCTGATTTCACAGTAACTGAAAGTCATCTTTTACAGAATGAGTATATACTTGTCGATAATGGCAAGAAGAATAAATACATTTTACACCTTAGTTAGGTAAGTCGTATTGTGTTTTGCCGCCAAAGTAAATAAGATGAATTAGGCCGAACCTATTCATCGATAATCTCAACCCCATTCCAAAAAGCAATCAAGTTTTTGATATGGCTGGCTTCTTCCTTCGGCTCTGGATAATACCAGGCTGCATTTTCATTGGTATCCCCTTCTATAACAACAGACTTGTATGAGGCCTCTCCTTTGACAGAACACACTGTTTTGTGGTCAGAATCCTTTAAAAACTCCGATTTTATAGTTTCTGGAGGGAAATAGTGATTTCCTTCCAATTCTACAGTGGTTTCAGACTCTGCAATAACTATTGATCTCCAAATTGCCCTTATCATACGTTTTGTTGTTTTGTATCTATTGCGTAACGTAGGATTCTCTATTCTATGTTGCTTATATGCAGAAATCAGATTAAGATGTCGAAATACGACATTTTTAGACAATTGAAGTATTCATTATCTTTCCAAAAAAAGAAAATGGATCGTTCAGATATACTTAACCATCTAGGAGAAAATAGAGAAAATTACTTTGGAGCAGTCTCTCCACCGATCATCCAAACTAGCAATTTTGCCTTTAAAGATTTGGCAGATTTTAAAGCAGCAATGGCTGATGAACTAGGCTCTCACATGTACACTAGAGGTAACAACCCTACTGTACAAATACTTAGGAAAAAACTTGCTGCCCTTGAGTCCGCCGAAGATTCTCTGGTCTTCGCTTCAGGCTCAGGCGCTATCGCAAATGCTGTTATATCTCAAGTCAATCAAGGAGACCACATAGTTTGTGTAGAATCTGCTTACTCATGGACTAACAAACTACTCAAAGACTTTCTGCCACGATTTGGTGTGCATACTACCTTTGTGGATGGTAGAGACCTCAAAGCGATAGAGAGGGCAATAAAAGAGAACACCAAGGTTCTATATTTAGAAAGTCCAACTACTATGCATATGGAGCTACAAGATCTTGCAGCTTGTGCCAAGTTGGCTAAAAAGCATCATCTGGTCTCCATTATTGACAACAGTTATTCCTCTCCCATCTTTCAAAGACCTATTGAGTTTGGAATTGATATAGTTTTACATTCTGGCACCAAATACATCAATGGTCATAGTGATATTGTTTGCGGGGTAGTTTGCGCAAGCAAGAAAATTATTGATCAAATTTTCCAGCGAGAATATATGACTCTAGGTGGCATCATTTCTCCTCATGATGCTGCACAGATCATACGAGGAATGAGAACTTTAGAATTAAGAGTGTCTAAGTCCGATCAAAGCGCAAAAAAGATATGCACTTTTTTAGAAGATCATCCTGCCGTTGAAGAAATCTATTACCCCCATCATCATACTTTTCCACAATTAGAATTAGCCAAAAAACAGATGAGTGGTTGTGGAGGTCTTTTTGCCGTTAAGTTTAAAACAAATAGCAAAGAAAAAATGGAAGCCTTCTTCACCAAACTAAAGCGGTTTTTGCTCGCCGTATCTTGGGGTGGCCATGAATCGTTGATCCTTCCGGCGATCGCACTATACGATATCCCGGGTAGAGAAAACCCAGATATGCCAGTTGGTTTTACGAGATTCTATATTGGCCTTGAAGATGCAGAGGTGCTGATTGAAGATTTGAAGGTGGCGCTAGAAGAATTATAAATTAAGCACTATTCATAATCGAATTTGGGGCTTTTCATAACAGCAACTACCTTGCGAGAGCGGTAGAAGCGGCACAAGCTGCTTGAGAAGGCTAGTAGTCTAAGGAGTCGGGAAGGCTCGATAGAGACTAGCGACGACTATAGACTACAGACTGAGCGGGTAGCTTGTACAGCGGATGACGCGCCCTCTGATACAGCCCTTTTTGGGATGTGTCAGAAGGCTCGCCCAAAAAACAATCTGTAAATAAACAAGACTGTAGCTATCTATTGATCTGGACGTAGCCGCTAAATTTCTCTCCATTACCGACATCTACAACATAGAAATAAGTCCCGTCTGGCAAAAGTTT
>CALIEI010000246.1 GCA_938022165.1 uncultured Saprospiraceae bacterium
AATTTATCAGTTTTGATTAAAACAAATTGTAAAAGTATTCTTGATAAGCTTGCGAGATATTGCTGTTATGATAAGAGAAAGGATAGGAAAAATTATTATCAGTTTAGATATAAGTTAAAATTAGGTTGACGCACATGCCATCCTGGGCTTAGTTTGAAAAAATGCCTTTTGGGAATAATTCTTCCAACTTATTAAACCCCCGGGATAAGGGTAGAAGCGATACAAGTCGACTGATCAGGCTAATAGGATAAGGAGACCTGACGGCTCGATAGAGACTAAGGACGACTATATCCTATAGGCTCAGCAGTCGGTGCGTACAAGCGGATGACCTGGTCCCGATGGGCTGATCAAGTGTAATGAAATGGAACGAAGAGCATACCATCGGGAATCCCCCTGATAATACTTAAACTTACTTTTCCACATTGAAAAACTCGTTAAACAGGGCTAATAATTAGAAAAAGCACGGAACCTAATCGGGAAAAATATTTATCCACATTATGAAGGCACATATTCACATTGGAGGATTTTCTTAGCTGCCCACTTTTTGTTGTTCTTTTATATTTTACATTAAATTAAACTTACATTTGTTTAAGACAATCTAGACCGTCCCAAACCAGTTTTTAATTATAGAAATATTGTAGTGGAAGAGCAAAAGAAAAGTTTTCGCATATCGGACAAAAAATCAGTCAAAAAGGGTAATCAATACTCCAGTATGATTTATGGAAAAGTCCAGCCTCAGGCTATCCCTCTTGAAGAGGTAGTCCTCGGTGCGATCATGCTCGATAAAGACGCGATTGCCATCGTGATCGATATACTAGATGAGGATAGCTTTTATCTTGAGGCGCATAGTCTGATCTATAAATCAGTCAAGACTTTGTTTCAAGAATCTCAACCGGTGGATTTGCTTACCGTGACCGAGACCCTCAAAAAGCAAGGAGACCTCGATAAGATTGGCGGTGCCTACTATCTAGTAGAATTGACCAACCGAGTTGCTTCTTCTGCCAATATAGAATTTCACGCGCGGATCATCGCACAAAAGCATATCCAGAGGGAGTTGATTTCTGCTTCTACTACGATCATCAATGATGCGTATGAAGATAGTACCGATGTATTTAATCTTCTTGACAATGCGGAAAAGGCCTTATTCAAAATCACAGAGAAAAACTTAACCAAAAGTTTTGAACCGATCTCCACTTTGGTGGCTCGTGCCATGAAGCAGTTGGAGGAAGTGTCGAGTAAGGAAGAGGGGCTGACCGGTATACCGACTGGCTTCACTGATCTAGATAGATTGACAAGTGGATGGCAGCCTTCGGATTTGATCATCTTGGCGGCGAGACCTGGTATGGGTAAGACCTCATTCGTTTTGTCTTTGGCTAGAAATGCGGCGCTAGATTTTGGCAAGGCAGTAGCATTGTTCTCACTGGAGATGTCCTCCGTACAATTGACTATGCGTATCATCTCAGCCGAAGCGGGCATAGAAGGTAGCAAGCTAAGAAATGGGCAACTCGAAGATGATGAATGGAAGCGCCTTATGAGCGCTGCTGAAAAAATTGGTTCGGCGCCCATCATAATAGACGATACACCAGCACTTAATATTTACGAATTGAGAGCCAAGTGTCGAAGAATGAAAATGCAGTCCGATATTCAGATGATAATCATCGATTATCTTCAACTGATGCAAGGGTCTGGAGATGGCAATAGAGAACAGGAGGTCAGTATGATCTCTAGATCGCTCAAGGGATTGGCGAAAGAACTTAACGTACCAGTGATCGCACTGTCGCAGCTCAACAGATCAGTAGAGACGAGAGGAGGGTCTAAAAAACCATTGCTATCAGATCTTAGAGAATCAGGATCGATAGAGCAAGATGCCGATATCGTATCATTCATCTATAGACCAGAGTACTATAAGATCACCGAGGATGAAGAGGGTCGTAGCCTGAAAGGTATCGCTGAAATCATTATCGCTAAGCATAGAAATGGGGCCTTAGATACAGTGCAGCTTAAATTTATCGATCGATTTGCCAAGTTTGAAGATTTAAGCAACGATGGTTTCTTTGATTCATTTAATACCGATGAATTGGCACCACCTTCGGACAATCCATACGATAATGTCATCACTCGTTCGTCGAAGATGAACAAAGACGATAATATTCCTTTCTAACTCAATCCTCCTAGACCTTGTCAGAAAAAGAGACCCAAGCGGGCATGCGACTCAATAAATACATTGCTCACTGCGGGATCTGCAATCGCCGTCAAGCGGTAGATCTTATCAAAGGGGGCCTCGTAAAAGTCAACGATGAGGTAGTCAAGAATCCAGCAATACTTATCCAAGAGGGCGACCAAGTATCTTACAAAAATCGTGTAGTAGTCCCCTTAGTACCCAAGGTCTATGTCTTGATGAACAAGCCCAAGAATGTGAGCATCACTTCTAGCGAAGGTGTCAGAAAATCTGTCCTGGATATCGTACAACCAAAATACGAACAAGCACTCACGCCCATTGGGCACATGGACCACATGGATCTAGGCCTATTGCTACTAACCAACGACGAAGAGTTGATTCAAAAGTATAATGAACCTGATGCGGAATTTATCAGAGTATTTCATCTCAGCCTATCCCGCGAGATGACCCTAGAGGATATGATCCAAGTCAAAGAAACCAAATCTATAAATCAACAAGTCATCAATATATCTAATATCGATTTTCTAGATAAAGAAGAAGAAAGAATTGTCGGCATCGAGCTTATCCAAGGCTCGGTAGAACAGCTACGCGCTTTGTTTGCAGCTAAAGATTATCTAATCGAAAAGCTAGACTGCATGAACTTCGCAAACCTTACCAAAAAAGATTTGCCTCGCGGTTGGTTTAGAGATTTGCAAGCCAAGGAGGTGGTGTTGGTGAAGCATTTTGTGTAGGGGAGAGTTAGAATTGTCTTTGAATAAGTAACTGTCATTGAAATAATTTTGATATCGCAATTTGCGACTTCAAGATTAAATACTAAATTCGAAAAGAGATAGAAATACTTAGTAAGATTCATCTGATAAGAGAGGAAAAAGTGAGGTTAGATTATGAATTAGCAGATCTTTATAGAGTAGAAACTAAATACTTAAAAAGACAAGTAAGGAGGAATATTGATCGTTTTCCTGAAGATTTTATGTTCGAATTTACGAAATCTGAATTTGATGACTTGAGGAGCCAATTTGGCACCTCAAGTTGGGGTGGTACTATATATGCTCCAATTGTGTTTACCGAGAATGGTGTGTCGATGTTGTCAAGTGTCTTAAATAGCAAAAAGTCAATACAAGTAAATATTCAAATAATGAGAGTGTTTACTAAAATGAGAGAGTTATTACTTAATCATAAAGATTTAATACTAAAGGTTCAGAAGATAGAGTCTAGTTTAGAAGGTCAAGGACATGAAATCCAAGTTCTGTTTGAATATATCAAAAGACTGATGGAGGAAAAAGAATCCAAACAAAGTCAAGCCACTAGAAAGAAAATCGGCTTCAAAAAGGGTTAGAGTCTAGACTAAAAGCATTGATGCCTTCTCTTACTCTTTGTCTGAACTATGATTTGTAAGATTTTAAGATGAGAAGGATTGGCATTTATAGAAGAAGATCCTGAAAATCGTCACATCCTAGGCATCCACGCCTCTAAAAAGAGTCGCGCAGGCTAGTTTAGACAATTAGAAATAAATTTTTTTTAAAAGAACTAACCAATGAAAGTTTATAAATGGTATTTAGGGCATTTTATTTATGTTGTAATGGCATTTGTCTTATTACTTTTTAATAGCGAAGATTCGAATACCATAGCATTTGGAATGCTATTGTCAATAGTCTTATCTGTGGCGATCTACTTATATAACTATGTCCTTTATGTAGTACTAGGGAAGGTCATGGATAAAGAATCTATTATCCGGTTTTTATTGGCCCCAACACTTTTATTGATATTTTTCTTTCCATTTAAGAGCATGATATCTCAGTTGGATTTTGGCGGAGAATATCTGCCGCATTTTATTATCGGAGTTTCATTCGCAGTAAATTTATTTACCTATTTCAAGATTAGAAATAAGGAATAAAGTAATTCAACCTCTCTATTTCCCTATTGAAGTGAAATCATTTAATTATAAAAAGCGTTATCTTTGAAAGAGTAGTTGTTTAATTGATAAATTAATAGCTTATGAGTATCCAACAGATAAAAGCGGCATTACATAATAGAATAGATGAAGTAGATGAAAGCTTTTTGCGCGTAATATATGCTATGGTAGAAACTTATATAAAAGAACAAGAGGATAGCGCACTAAATGAAATGCTTAAAGAATTGCCAGTAAATAAGGAATGGAAAGAATTAACAGAGGAGCAATTAGCTGAGCGACTAGATAAATCAATAGCCCAATATAAGAATGGTGAATATATCACACTTGAAGAGCTAAAAGAGAAAAGTAAAAAGTGGTAGAAGGAGAGTTTAAAATTGTAGTAACTTCCGTAGCACAAAAAAGTATAGAAATTATTTATGCCTACTATGAAAAAGAGGTGTCGAAAGTTATAGCTCAAAAGATAAAAAATGAAATCTTCAAAGAGTTATTTACTTTAAGTGTTTTGCCAGAACGCAAGTCAATATTGAGGTCAGAGAAGGACTATATTCCTAAAATTCGGTTTGCTCAAAAGATGTCCTTCAAAATATTATTCCAAGTTTATAAAGAGAATCACGAAGTGGTAGTTTTAGAGATTATTCATGACAAAGAAAATCCTAAAAAATGGGAGTCAATCTAGATTTCTTAGTTCCCCGTTGATCTACCTTCCACTCCCCACTGTACTTCCCTGATTAGCGTTGACCGCTTTTGCGGTTAATTAAATATACAATCAGTTAGACAATCGGACAAATTTGAACCTGAAGGTTCTGCTGTGCATAAAATGGAAGCGGGCTCAATGCCCGATCCATTTTAGGTTG
>CALIEI010000247.1 GCA_938022165.1 uncultured Saprospiraceae bacterium
ATGCATTGTTGTTATATAATCTTAACAATAATTGGTATCTGTTGTAATCAAGTTGTATGGGTAGTCGATGCTACCGTTCAAATGATACTTTATGACTATGATTTATTCACAATCTCAATCTTTTGTTCATATTGCTTTTAAGACAAAAATTACTGGAAGAGAACGATACCGTATAAGTTGTGTAACAACTGAAGAGCTTTCTAATTATTCGAATCCACTTCTTCATTACAGAACAACCTAAAACACTACTGTAAACCATATATATTTCACTTTTATTTTAATTTTATTTCACCACACATAGCTGCTGGTTTTTGGAATATTATTCCATCTATCTCACCGGCTCAGGGCACCCCTACTGGCTGCGCCCATAGACCAACTTCTAAATTTTTAGGCATTGCTTATAGTGCACCGTTACCCTACCCACTGATCCAATACCCAAAAAGTAAATCAACTTCAGACCAACGGTCATAAATCTCGACCAAAATATTTAAACTTGGTCCAGATCGACCAAAACCAAAGCGCTTACAAACCCTGCCATTCAATAATAGAAATCCAGCCTTAGCGATTCTCCAAGTCAATATCTTTCTTTCTAAACAACTTCATCCTCGATATTCACACACCACGGATTTCACTATCCGGGGAAAATATATTCTTAATCCAAAGGAAAGATACAAACGATAGTTTAACTAACATACCCCTGTTCCTCAAGAAGTGATAGCGAAATAGGCATACTTCTAAGCTCTGTTGAACGAATAAAAATGATATTGATAACGATTACAATACCAATACGAGAACTAAAATACTTGTAACATATTCGTTGTACAAGATAGCTGAAGTTTTGATTTATGTTCTTCTTGTAAGTACAAATAGATCTCATCTAGATGTCCCAAGTTATCTTCAGTATCTCCATAACTATAATCGCAGTACTTTTTCGATACTATCGATCAACATCAAGCTCCAACTCTGTCCAAAAATGCCACATGATAACGAAATTGTACCCAACGACTGCACGAGAAGAGTAGGCAAGGGACTTGGTTGGAATGACACAGAGCTGCTTGCGTTAGCACATGCAGCTCATATCGCTTGCACAGATCCCCGGGTTGGTTCGCAAATGGGTGTGGCTGAGCTTGGCCGAAAAATACGGTCAGCTTTTGTAAAGGATAGGCTACGACCAGAACAAGCCTGTACAACAAGTAAGGATGGGGGATTATTTGACCAACGAAGGTGGGATGGTCGATCTGCAGATGCTTGTCATAAGCAATGGATCAAACTCCGAAAAGAGTGCACCAGGTTTAAATCGATACGTGACCGCATAGTTTCATTGGAACTTACCGGTAACCCTACTAACGAGGAGCTTGATCGTGCGGCATCTCTAGAGTATAGCGAATCATGTAACTCCAAGTCAGCCCTGTATGATTGTATTCGCAATCCCAAGTACCACATCAAGAAACCATTTGTTCATCTTAAGCAGTATCAATATTTAAATGATCACACGCAGCTGCTCCAAGGAAGTTTAATTCCAGATAAACGTAATGATGCATATGATTTAAAGAAGGACAAAAGAATGATCAGACCTATTGGAACAAAAACTGCAAAGAAAGCAAAAGTTAGTAAGGTGAGCGGTGAAGATAATTTAGTATCATCAACTGCTAGTATTGCCAGTACAATGGCCAAACTTGAAAGCGAATATGCGGAAAATCGTATTCGAAAACAGAAGATTGAGGACAGAAAAGTATCATTGGAGGAAGTAAAATTCAACTGGGAGATGACAAAGGAAGTAAGCTCATGGTTGTTTGGTCCCGAATCTGACGCCTCGACAGAACAGAAATTACAAATGCGTCAAATGTTACGGGAAAAGTTTTTCACTGTAATGAAGGATGGTAAAGGAATCACAGGAATGGTTAGTGCAATAGACGTGGCTCCAAATAGTGCGACAGTAGAAAAAGGTGAGAGTGCATCAGTAAGGAACGACGAAATTGAAATCTTGCCGTCAATTGAGGAGAAGGTAATTGCAGAGACGCTGCATGAAATGGATGGTAGTAGTAGTAATGGGCACCGAGGAAAAGCGGGATCCCCAAATACTGATGAAGATCAGCACGAGCCATATCCCACGTCCTGATACCTTTAACGTAAAAAGAAACAAACCATGATATTGAGTAGATCAAAGCTGAATATCAACCATGCATTCTTTATTCTTGACACATATCGTCCTTTCAATGATTACAGTTAGCTGATTTTGAATCATTCCATCTCATCACTGGAGTCCACATCCATGTCTCCTGATGTGTTCCATATGTTTTGTATCAGAGCAAGAGTAAAACACTTGTGATGGGAAGGATCCTCCATGTTATCTAATAAATTTCTCCACAGTAAGGCTTGATCATACGTTGATTGCGGACGTAATATTCTTCTCATACTAATTGGCCTTGTTTGTCTTTCCTGCTCATCGAGTTCTTCCCTGAATTTCATCGTGCCTCTGTATCCCCGATGTGCCGATATCATGTTGTGAATAATACAACATGCTTTCACAATTATTTCCATCTCATAAATGGATTGAATACGGGATGGCCTGTAGAGAATAAAAAACTGCCTGAAAAGAACACCGAATAATCGCTCAACTGCTTTTCGAGCGGATGAATGTCTGCTGGAGTAGTATCGTTCCTTTTTTGTGCGGGGATCCATCAGCGGTAAGGCGAAGATTTTGTAACGGGGATAGATACCATCCGCCAAGTAGTAAAACATGTCCAAATTGAAACCGGATATGCAAAGGTTTGGCTGATATGGTGGCCATACTCCGTTACGAACATCATTGAAAAAGGGGTCCTGATCCATTATTGTTAAATCGTTACGAGATCCGGGAGCTCCAAATGCTAGATGCCACACCCGTAAACTGTCATCACAGATTACCTCCATCCTACAAACTGGCTTTTTCCCTTTTCCTTTGTAGTTTCCCTGCCAACCTATCGGACAATTGTCCCACTCCCAAGATGCACAATCTACTGCACCTATACAACCAGGAAAACCCAGGATACTATATCGTTTCTCGATGTCCACTATTTCATTTTTGCTCGGTCGTCTCAGCCACTCTTCTTCATACATCTCTACAATACTTTTCGTGAATTCTTTCAGACATTTCATGTTGAGATCTTCGCCCATTCTTGTACTTTCCACCAAGGAGTAAGCTGAAGTTCCATCACATAACATTCTAAATGCTGCCATTAGCTTTAAATCGGTAGAGGCCCCCAGTTCGCCAACAGCGTCATTCTTTTGTATGAAAAATTCATTATGGTCCAGCAGATTAGTTCGTATCTTTTCATATATCTCGCGAGGAACTCGATAGCGTCGTTCAAACTCATTTTCTGTAAAAAGTGGTGGTTGGGGATTTTCTCTACAAAAGTAATCACGATCGAGTCTAGAGGCTCCTTCGGTTCTTCCAAAATTGCGGTTTGGTAACTTACCAGGTTTAGAACCTTTTTTTGTACTAATTGACTTTGTCGCAGTGATGGCTGTGGCACATGAGGCTTGTATGCACATTTGGTAGATAATTTCGGAGTCACTGTCAGAGGAAGACATTGAGAAGAGTTATTTGTGGATTTAAAGGGTACTGTTTGAAGACAATGTGCTGATTATGGAATATGGGAGGTTTTTGTGGGTACGGGAGTAGGGTACTGGTGGTTACAAGTGGTGAGACCAAATGAAAAATTTGGTCATGCCAATATCTTTACTACACGTGGTGCAAACTATTTGTTCTTTGGGCGAGAGGGGTAGGGTCGCCCT
>CALIEI010000248.1 GCA_938022165.1 uncultured Saprospiraceae bacterium
TTTCCAAATAGATTTTCATACGCATTGTCATCATCAAGCGTATTCAAATTTTCCTCTATTTCTGGGAGATCCAGTTCTGTATCTTCTAGTTCAATATCTTCTACTACTATTTCACTATCTATTTCTTCGTAATCTGTAAAGCCGCCCTCTTCTTTTTTATCAGTAAACATTTTACCCATATCGCCCCCGATTACCTTTTTCTTGAACATAACCTTACCGAATAAAAAGGCAGCAACAAATGTAGACCCTATTACAGAAAGTGCAGCTGCACCTAAGCCCATATACCATTTCTCTTTAAATAATTTCACTATCCATTTTAGATAGTCAGTGACTACTGTATGATCCATTATTAAAGTAAGAATGAAGAGTACAGGAGCGATTAAGCCCAGTACCCAGAATATACTTGAGACTAAATAGTATGCAACAACCAAAAACAGTACAAGCCCTATAATGCCGATAATTGGATTCGATTTCCGTCCGTTATTAGGTATCATGTTATTTCCTTTTAAAATTGAAAAGGTTATTTGAGTGAAATAGTTCTCTTACTTCGTTAAAGATAAGCCACTTTTAGCTCTAGGATTCTATTTTTTCGACAAAATTAGCCTACTTCTATAAATTGCATCTCATATAAGGACTTATAATGGCCTTCTTTTTTCTGGATGAGCTCATTATGAGAGCCGTATTCCATTATTTTACCAGCGTCTAGGACCATTATTTTATCAGCATGCTTTATCGTACTCAATCTGTGGGCAATGATGATTGAGGTTCTTTTACTAATGAGTTTTTCTATAGCATATTGTATGACGCTTTCTGATTCAGGATCTATAGAACTGGTTGCTTCATCTAGAATTAATATATCTGGATTGAAAACCAAGGCCCTTACAAAAGAGATCAATTGCCGCTGGCCCATAGATAAGGTCGCTCCTCGTTCCATTACTTGATAATGATAGCCTCCAGGTAGCTTTTCGATAAACTCATGCGCACCGATCATTTTTGAGGCCTCTACAACCTTTTCAAGCGTAATTTCAGGATTCTTTAGACTTATATTCTCAAAGACAGAACCACTAAACAAAAATACATCCTGCAACACAATACTGATTCTACTTCTAAGGCTTTCTAATGTGAGTTCAGATATATCTTGATCACCAATCTTAATGGTACCACTATTTATTTCATAAAATCTATTAAGGATATTTATTATGGTACTCTTTCCCGATCCAGTACTACCTACTATAGCTAAGGTGTTACACTCCGGAAGTTTAAAACTAATATCTTTCAATACATAGTCCTTGTCATTATACGCAAAGTCTACATGCTCAAATTCAATGTCGCCACTCAGTTTTTTAACCACTTCTTTTCCATCATCATTTATTTTCTCATCTCTATCCAAAAGACTAAAAACTCTCCCGGCAGCTACTAATCCCATTTGCAATGTGTTGAATTTATCTGCCAACAATCTTATGGGTCTAAATAATAAACTAAGGAACAGTGGAAAAGCGATCAGGGCGCCTAGAGAAACATCATTGGCGATCACCCCTTTAGCGCCCCACCAGACCATAAGGCCAAGGGCAATTGCAGATATGATTTCCACCACTGGGAAAAAGATCGCATAATATAAAATGGAATTTAAGTTGGCTTGAGTATACTCCCTATTTATCTCTTTGAAAGTGGCCATCTGTTGTTCCTCTGCATTGAAGATTTGCACAACTTTTATCCCACTGATACGCTCCTGCAAAAATGCATTCATCCTTTGGATTTGAGTACGAACCACTTGAAAACTAGCTTTTACTTTTTCTTTAAAAATGTATGTCGCCAAAATCAGGAAGGGGGCAGTAGTCAGACATATCAATGTCAACTTCCAACTCGTAATGGTCATTATGACCAAAACCGCTATTAAAGTGAGTAAATCTGCAATAATGGTTATGACACCTTGAGTAAAAATAGAATTAATAGTTTCAATATCATTTATCGTTCGAGTAGTCGATGTACCAATGGGCGTAGTGTCAAAATATCTCAACTTCAGGCTTGTAATGTGATTGAAAACCTTTATTCTCAAATCACGAATCACAGATTGTCCAAGCCAGTTGGTATAATAAATGAATAAATATCGAAGGATTACATTCACCATCAATACACCTAAAATAAGGCAAGTCATATAAATCATACCTTCAATATCTGACTTGAAGATATATTTATCGACCATTTCCTTTATCAGATAGGGTCTTATGACGGTGACAGGAGCAAGGACCACGGCAAGACCTGCACAGAAGAGCAAAATGCTCTTATATGGCGTAGCAAGATTTAATACTCGCTTAAATATTTGAAAGTCAAATTGCCTTTTATCCTCCATTAAATGATTAACAACCAAAACTACAGTATGTTGAAACTATAAACCTAATATTGGTTAAGTCAAAAACGCTATAATAGCTTATATATCACTAGAAAAACACTATTGAGTTCCTGTAAGTTTCTCAAATCTATTCAATTGTGAACTTATGCAAATTATTCTTAATGCAAGCGCAAAATAGATACAAAACTACTATAGATTACCACAGTGGATTCAAAAGAAATATTAGAGCAGATTTTCGTCAGCAAAACTAAAGTAGCTGTCTCCAGCAATGATTAGATGATCAAGCACCTTGATATCCATTAGTTTTCCAGATTCACAGATTTTCTTCGTGATATTAAGGTCTGCTTGAGAAGGTTTCAAATTGGTAGAAGGATGATTGTGAACCAGCACTATCGAAGAGGCAAGATGGCTTAACGCATGCTTAAATATAAGTTTATTGTCTACCACAGTACCAGCCACTCCTCCTTTGCTGATCATGATTTTATGTTCCACTATGTTGGCCCTGTTTGTCAAAAGAATCCAGAATTCCTCATGGGGTAGATCAGATAGCTTTCCATGCATCAGGTCAAAGACATCCTTACTACAAGTGATCTTTGGTTTATCAGATAGTTGGGTATTTTGTCTACGACGACCTAGCTCCAATGCTGCAGATAAAGTTATTGATTTCACTTGACCTACCCCTTTGAATTTTTGCAGAGCAGCCAAATCCAGTTTTCCAAGCTCATTGAGATTGTTATTGACCGAAGCCAGTATACGCTTGCTTAGTGCCAAAGCTGTTTCATTTCTAGATCCACTACCTAACAGTATGGCAAGCAACTCTGCATCGCTCAACTGTGCTTTTCCTTGGAGTTGCATTTTCTCTCTTGGTCGATCTGCTTCTGCCCACATTTTGATGGGCATATAAGAGTTATATTCGTTCATTATTACGTCTTGTATATATAAGACGCCTCCAAACTGCGGATTCCATAAATATCCACCATTTTTTTTCTATTAAATGAAATTTCACCTTATTTCGCCAAGAAAAAATATTACAATTTATTCAATGCCTTCTCTAAGTCTTGGATCAGATCATCTACATTTTCTATACCTACACTCAACCTAATTAAAGAATCCGTGAGTTTTACTTTAGCCCTTTCCTCTTTTGGGATAGAGGCATGAGTCATAGTCGCAGGATGCCCTATCAGGGATTCTACCCCTCCTAATGACTCCGCCAATGTGAAAATCTTAGTATTTGATAAGACCTTCTTGGCTTCGGCAAAGGTGTTTTGCTTCAGGTCAAATGAAACCATTCCTCCAAAATCTCTCATCTGCGATTTTGCGATCTTATGACCGGGATGCGTTTTGAAGCCCGGGTAATAAACGTTGGCTATTTTTGGATGAGCTGCTAGATACTTAGCGATCTGTTTAGCGTTTTTGCATGATCTATCTACTCGTAAATGAAGCGTCTTTATTCCGCGCAAGGTCAAGAAGCAATCTTGTGGGCCCGGAATAGCACCACTTGCATTTTGTATAAATCTCAGCTTTTGTCCCAATTTAGGTTTCTTGGTGATTACAGCACCTAAGATGACATCAGAGTGACCATTTATATATTTGGTAGCGGAGTGCATCACCAAATCAGCGCCCAGATCCAAAGGGTTTTGCAAGTATGGAGACGCGAAAGTGTTATCTACGCATACTAAGATATTTCTTCTTACACTTTTGACTTTCGATACCACCTTTTTGATATCGATAAGATTTAGCATTGGATTGGTAGGCGTTTCTATCCAGACCAATTTTGTTTTACTACTGATTTGCTTGTCGATATTTGAGGCATCTGTCATATCTATATATCGGCTGCTGATCCCAAACTGTTCATAGATTTTTGTCAATAATCTATACGAACCCCCATATAGATCATTACAAGAGAGAACCTCATCTCCAGTTTTTAGTAGTTTTACTACTGCGTCCATTGCCGCCATTCCTGAGCCAAAGCAAATTCCAGTTTTACCATTTTCCAAAGCAGCGAGATTCGCTTCTAATACACTTCTTGTTGGATTTTGAGATCGGGCATATTCAAAGCCCTTATGATCTCCCGGCGCATTCTGCTCATAAGTTGAGGTTTGGAATATGGGTGTCATAACTGCACCAGTAGAAGGATCCGATTTTATTCCGGCATGTATAACCTTGGTTCCGAATTTCATTTGAGATGTTAGATTGAAGGTGAATTGAACAAATAAACTTATTGATAATGGATGTAAATATGGAGAGCAGTATGTTCCAAATATTCAGGCTTAAAGTTATTCTTTTACAAAGTAAAATTCGACTTTTACCTAGACAAATCTTAGACTCATTATTTACAATTACAGGCATGATAAAATACGAACGCGTTTCATCAAAACAACAGCTTAGAGAAATTCTTGAAATACAATCTCGAGCCATCAAGCACAATGTATCTGTCGAAGAACAAAAGTCAGATGGCTTTATCACAATACCACATACTTTTGAAGTTTTAAATAAAATGAATGAAGCAGCTGCCCATTGTGTTGCCTTAAAAGAAGGGAAGGTAGTCGGATACGCCTTGGTTATGCTTCAAACGTTTAGAAACGAAATGGATATTTTAGTCCCTATGTTTGAAACCGCAGATCAACTCTTGCCAGGATTAAATTACTTGGTCATGGGGCAAGTTTGTATAGACAAGTCATATCGGGGCAAGGGTGTTTTTAGAGGCTTATATAACTTTTACAAATCAGAGTTGGCAGATAAATATGATTGCTTATTTACAGAAGTAGCAACAGAAAACAAGAGGTCACTACAAGCGCATTTAGCTATAGGCTTTAAAGTATTAGATACTCAAGTCACAGACGGCACTAGTTGGGAGTTGGTCTGCTGGGATTGGTAAGTTGTGTTCACAAAAAAAAGAGGCACACCAATTCGGTATGCCCCTTTTTATTTTCTTTTCAAGAAAAGATTAGTTTACGCTTGACGTAAGATCTTTTCCTGGCTTAAACTTAACGACTGTCTTTGCAGGAATGTTGATTGACTCCCCAGTTTGAGGATTTCTTCCTACACGCGCATTTCTTTGAGCAACAGAAAATGTACCGAACCCTACCAATGAGGCTCTATTTCCATTTTGTAGTGTTTCACTTATTGCATTAAGTGTAGCTTCAAGGGCTTCGCCCGCTTGAGCCTTTGAGAGATTAGCCTCTTCAGCTATTTTAGTTATTAAATCTCCTTTGTTCATGTCCTTTTATTTTTTAATTAATTTAACAAAGTAGGTCAAAAATAGCTGCATTTAGCGCATAATCAAAAGATTAGCCGCTTTATATGTAATATTTTCCTAAAATGAAGCTATTTTATCAGAAGTATACTCTGAAATATACTTTTTGGTCTTATTTTCGTTTCAATTAAGGTAATATTTAACAAGTGCTTAGCACTTTTTAACCCTAGCACATATGCGTAAATCTTATTTCGTTCTGTTTTTATGCGCCTTTTTAGGCTTTTTTCTGATTTCAAATTCCTCTTGTCAAAGAAAAACGGGATGCCCAGTCAATGATAATGCCACCGTCAAAGTCAAGAAAGATGGCTCTCCTAAGAAGAAAAGTAGATCTAGTGTGATGCCTCCTGGCATGAAAACGAAGAAAAGAAACTAGACTTTTTATAGCTATATTTTTTAAAGTTTTTTGGGGCCATGCTTCGCTCACCACTTGTCTACCGCTGGTAAGACAAGTACTTCGCTCAGCACCGGGCTATGCGTAGCTTGGTCCGTCGACCGAAAAAAAATCGGTCTAGGACTGCTCCCTAGGGTCGCACTACTTCTATCCCTTGTCCGAGGCTGCCTAACTTTTATAGGTGGGACTAAATTGTGTGAGCCATCCGATTTGGTGCAATTTTTTTTAATTCCGAACGACATCGGAAGACAAATGGCCTCCAAGAATAAACTACCCAATTTCGTAACCACCTCGATTTTCCCATTTATTAAAATGAGATAACTCCTATCATAAGAGATGATTCAAAGTCTTTATTTTCAAACTGTCAATTTTTATTGCATCAGTTTCAAAATGTATGGTGCGAGGTTCATTGGGAAGCAAGTCAAAAAAGTTATCATCAAAGTGTCCTTTTTCATTCGAAAACAAAAACACATCTTTTTGCAAAACTTTACTTGACAATTCAATGGCAAAACCTGTTTTTGTTTTTGAGATGCTTTGATTTATTTTCTCATTTTGAAGTTGTAGAGACTTATACTTTTCAAGAAAAAAAGTGGACCTTTCATTAAAAAACGAAGAGCTTATTAGCACTTCACTTTTATTGAATTTTGATACATCCAGTTTGAGCTTAATGTCGCTGCTATTTGCATCAACATCAATCGATTCAGAGACTTCATGCAGAATGGTACCATTAAAGTCCATTATTTGAATCTTCAAATTACCAGAATAAGAATTTAAATCGTCATTGATGATATAAACATCTAGGTTGTTATCTATAAGCCTTGAAGAAATAAGTAGATCGCTAAACGCTTTTTTCGTTTTGTAATGAAGTGCTTTCCAATTTCCCAAAAAGTCGATACTTGACCATGAAATGACTGGCCAACAATCATTCAATTGCCAGTATAGCGTACCCATATTATAAGGTTTTGCTCGACGTTGTGCTTCTAAGCCCATTACGATACCATTGGCTTGTAGTATTTGGCTCACATATACATAGTCCTCATCATTATCAGGTACAGGATAATCACGTTCCATATAGTTCTTTATAATTGAATATCCTCGAGGATGCTTTTGATGTGTTTCGAATGCTTTTGTTGATACAGAAGTGCTTTCACTTCCATTTATATATTTTATCGTTTCAAAACTTGGAAAAGATTGAAAACCAAACTCACTCATGAAACGAGGGACTGCGTCTAACAAATGTTCAAAAGGATATTCGTCATGCCATATCCACCAATCATGTGCATCACCTTCTGATTTGTACTTTATATTTCCTCTTCCATATTTTGGAGAGCTTTGCCAATAGTCTATTTCGGAATACTTATTTACTGTTTTTGGAAGTATGTTTCCAAATACGTTTAAGTAGCTGTTCCAGATTTCTTCTTTTTCAGCTTCACTTCTATCAGCTTGCCAGCCCCATCGCATCCAGCCTTCCTTATTTTCATTATTGCCACACCATAATGCAATACAAGCATGATCGCGCAATCGCTTTACTTGTTGCCTAGCTTCCACTTTTACATTTTCTAAAAATTCAGCATCTCCCGGATACATAGCGCAGGCAAACATGAAGTCTTGCCATACCATAATGCCTTTTTCATCACACAAATCATAAAAAATATCATTTTCATAAATACCGCCTCCCCATACACGCAACATATTCATATTTGCATCCACCGCATCATTTAATACTTTTTCATAATCTGCATTCTTTACTTGATTTTGAAAACTATGCTGCGGTATATAGTTTGCCCCTTTGGCATATACTGGTGTTCCATTTACTTTAAAATAAAACGATTCGCCTATACTGTCTTTTTCGGTCACCAATTCTATAGTTCTTAATCCCTTCTTTAGCTGATGTTTGTCTAGTATGGTTTCTCCTTGTTTTACGACGCAGTCTATTGTGTACAAATATGGTTCGCCAATATTATGCGGCCACCACTTTTTAGGATTGTTAATGGTTATAGGCAAAGAAAACACTTTGTGCTTATTACTCATTTTAGTTTCAGAGTTCAATACTTCATTTACATAAATAGAAACAGTGTATGGACTATCTAAAATGGACTTCACTTCAAAGTGAGCTTCTAGTTTAGCAATTGAATCATTCAGGCTTTGTTCTGTTATGTGTATATCCTCAATTTCATAATCATTCCAAGACTTCAAATATATTGGTTTAGAAACACCACTAGTTATTAAGGTAGGGCCCCAATCCCAACCATAATGAAATTGTGGTTTTCTTGTAAACACACGATCTCCACCAGGCATTTGATAAGGCAACTTATCTTTTTTGATTTGTTCAGTCTTGCTAGCGCTTTCAAAAACGATACGCAATTCATTTTTCTCAATTAAGTATGGTTTTATATCTACTTTGTATTCACGAAAAGCATTATTCGCTTTTAGGATTTCTACATCATTCAATACTACTTTAGCATAAGTATCTAATCCTTTAAAAATAAGCTCATGATGTTTCTTTGAAAGTGTTTTTTCGTCAACTACAAAATTAGTTCTATACTCCCAGTCTTCGTCTGAAACCCATTGTATGTCCAATTCATTATTCATTACAAATGGATCCTCAATTATTCCATTTCTAAATAAATCAGAATGAATTTCACCTGGAACTTGAGCCGTTTCCCAATTAGAATCTTCAACGTTTTTATAGGACCAATTCTGATCTAAGGGGGTCGTTTTTGGTACGTCTTCCTTGTTGCAACTAAATATTATTGCTAACAGTGCTACCAATATTATTTTATTCATTGTCGTTTTCTATATATGCTGAAACCATTTCTGTAAAATCTTAATTGATGATCTGTCGATCTATTGAATGTTTTTTAAGAGTTCTTTTATCTTATCGATATCCGAAAAACCTAAACTAGTTTCATTAAAGTGTTTGTTACTATTCATAGAGATAGGAGGGGGGGTATTTGCTGTTACCATAGTTGTCAGCGAGGCATGGATTTCTGCAAAACCCGCTTTTTTAAAAATTACTGAATTTGTTGCAGATACACCTCCACCAGGTAATATGATTAATTTATTTTGAGCTTTTTCTTTCAGAGATACTAATTGATCTATCCCTTCTTTTGCGGATGCATGCTGCCCTGAAGTTAAAATTCGATCCACTCCTAAATCAATCAAGTCACTTAACCCATTATTTATATTAGGTACCCAATCAAACCCACGATGAAATGTAAACGACAATGGTCTAGAAAGTGAAACTAATTCTTTCGTTCTCATCTTGTCGATCGTATTGTCTTTATTCAATACACCTGAAACAATTCCTTTGCAACCCATTTCCTTACAAAGCTGAATATTGCTTTTCATTATTTCGAATTCGACATCTGAATAATTAAAATTACCACTTCGTGGGCGTATCAACACGAATGTATCTATGCTTAACTCATGCATTACTTTCTTCAGCAGTCCATAGCTAGGTGTTATGCCTCCTACAGCCAATTCACTGCACAGCTCAATTCTATGAGCACCTGCAATTTGTGCATTTTTTGCAGATTGATATGAATTTGCACAAATTTCTAATTTCATAAGTCTAATCTAATGCCCAAGTTTTTAAATCTCATTTGCTATTTATTTAGCTCTTTAAGATTTTTTATTCAATTACAATTTCATCAATAAAAGTCCAAGACTTATTTCCTGCGCCTTGTTTGCCTTCAGGTATCATCCCGAAACCTGGAATGGTCAAGATTAGCTTGCTTGCTGAAAGGTCTTCAAACTTAATATTAAAATTAGAAATAAGCGAATCTCTATTTTCTACAAGTCCGCTATGCATTTTTTCTTTTATTGAAGAATCTTCAGAGAATTTTACAATTACTTGTTGTGGAGAATATATCCATTGCC
Source organism: uncultured Saprospiraceae bacterium (assembly GCA_938022165.1). Taxonomy (GTDB): domain Bacteria; phylum Bacteroidota; class Bacteroidia; order Chitinophagales; family Saprospiraceae; genus JALZVN01. The sequence goes on from CALIEI010000248.1 coordinate 9,880, forward strand.
CATTGGCATTGTAGAAGCGGGTGCTAATAGAATTGATTTTTGTTATTTCGTCTAGATCTATTTCAATTTCCAAATCATCTCCCCAAAATCCTAACCATTCTTTATCGCCATATCTGGTGTCGCTTCCTGCAATTCCGTTCACAAGTCCTTCCTTGCCACTACCACTATACGCTTTATGCGGTGCAACATTTAGGCTGACTTTCTTTCCAACGGCTTTATGAAAATTTATAGTCTCCGAAAACGTTTGTCCCAATTGACTTTTAGTATCAAATACCGCCGCCTTTATTGTGGTTTTTTCTGTTATAGGAATTGGATGGCCATAAATTTCCGAATTTATTGTAGGCTCACGTCCATCCAATGAAAATCGAATTATTTTATTTTCTGTCAAGGTCTTTAATGAATAATTCAATTTATTATCTCTTGCAACCATTTCGCCTTCGACTTCATATAAATGATTGGCAAATTTGATTTCCAAAATCTTTAATCGCTCATTAAAGTGTTCTAGACGGGAAATAAAGTCATTATAATCTTTTGATTCTTCTTTTGACCAAACCACTTCACTCATCGCTAAGAGCCTAGGGAAAGCCATATATTCTACTTGACTTTCTGTAGGCATATATTCGGACCATACATTTCCTTGAGCGCCAATAATGTATTGTTTTTCTTGCTTGCTTAATTCGTCAGGCAGTGGATTGAAATGGTAAACTTTTTCGAGTGGTAAGAATCCCCCTATGGACAATGGTTCATTTTCATTGTCACTTTGATAGTAGTCAAAATAACAATGAGAAGTTGGAGTCATGATGACATTATGTTTTTCTTTGGCTGCTGTAATGGCTCCTTCGGTTCCTCTCCAAGACATTACCGTGGCATTTGGAGCTAAACCTCCTTCAAGGATTTCATCCCAGCCAATGATCTGTCTCCCTTTGTCGTTTAGGTATTTTTCTATTCGAGTTATAAAATAACTTTGGAGTTCTTGTTCATTTTTCAAGCCCTCTTGTTTCATGCGCCTTTGACAATCAGGACAGGTCTTCCATCTGGTCTTAGGAGCTTCGTCACCTCCTATGTGGATATATTCGCTAGGAAACAATTGTATGACCTCATCTAGAACTTCCTCCAAAAAAGTAAAAGTAGCTTCTTTAGTGCAAAAAATTTCTTCGAAGACTCCCCATTTTGTAGCAACCTCCACAGGCTTTATATCGCAGCCTAGTTTAGGATAGGTAGCAATTACAGCCTGAGAATGTCCAGGCATTTCGATTTCTGGAATGATGGTTATTTTTCTATCCAATGCATACTGAACGATTTCTTTTATTTGATCTTGTGTATAGAATCCGCCATATCTTTTTCCATCAAATTGATGTGGTTGATCATTATAATGTCCAATTAATGTTTCTTTTCTATAAGATCCTATTGTGTTCAGTTCAGGATATTTTTTGATTTCTATTCTCCATCCTTGATCATCGGTTAAGTGCCAATGAAATGTGTTCATCTTTAATAAGGCTAGTGCATCGATGTACTTTTTTATAAAGTCAACTGAATACATATGCCTTGCAACATCTAGATGCATTCCTCTGTACTCAAATTGTGGTTCGTCTTCAATATTAAGGCAAGGAAGTATTATCTGTTTGTCTTGAAAACTACCATTCTCCAACTTTGCTGGCAATAACTGCCTTATAGTTTGTACTGCGTAAAATGCACCTCTGTCACTACTAGCATGTACAGTAATCAACTTGGGAGTAATTTCGATTTTATATCCCTCAACATTGGAAATCAATGAATCTTTATTAAATGAGATGACATTAGAGGTGAATTCATTATTTATCTTTAGCGGAAATGATTTTGATAGATAGGTTCTTAAGAATTTTGCTGAAGCCGCAAAATCATCATCATAATTTATTGTAGTGTTTTTGTTTAAAGTGAATTGACCAGATTTTACTTCCAAGTTAGAAGGTGCTGGAATGAGATGTGGCTTTTTTATGATGAGACTCTTCTCTGCGCAACTATAAAAAAGATTTATGCCTATTAAAATAAATAACAATCTTTTGATTCGCATTTTCTTATATTTATTCCTTCTAAAAGTAGCAATCATATTTGAAAATGAGCCCGAATCTTAGCACCCTTTTTATTCTAATTCTTTTTTTGTCATCGTGCAGTAAGAAAACCACTGTAATTGCCGAAAAAGATAGACAACTTACTTCTTATGTTAATCCCTTTATTGGAACAGGCGGACATGGACACACTTATCCAGGCGCTACGCGCCCTTTTGGAATGATGCAACTATCCCCCGATACTAGACTTGAGGGTTGGGACGGCTGTTCTGGTTATCATTATAGTGATAATGTGATCTATGGTTTTTCTCATACTCACCTAAGTGGCACAGGTGTAAGTGATTATGGCGATATACTATTGATGCCCACAAATAAAGTGATATTTAACAATGGATCTAATGGAGAGGAAGGTTATCGTGCTCATTTCTCCCACGATAATGAAACAGCGCAGCCAGGTTATTATAAAGTACTATTAGATACAACCAATATACATGTAGAATTAACTACTTCAATACGAAGCGGTATGCATAAATACAAATATCCTTCTAGTGAAAATCAAATTGCTATACTTGATCTAGTCCATAGAGACGAAGTTTTGGATGCAAAAATGGAATTTCCTTCTAAATCAAGAATTGAAGGGTATAGACACAGTAAGGCCTGGGCTACAGATCAGCGATTGTTCTTTGCAATAGAAACATCGCACGATTTCGAATACATTTTGCAGCCTTCGCAATCTAGTGATGATCCTAAAAGTCAACGTGCAGCATTATCATTTGAAAATCCCAATAACGAACCCGTTTTCATTAAGATAGGTATTTCAGCTGTTGATATAGAAGGTGCAAAGAAAAATTTAGCAGCCGAAATTGGAGATAATTCTTTTGCTAGCATTAAAGCAGAAGCCCAAAAATCTTGGGAAAAACAATTGGGAAAAATCGTAATAGAAAGCAAAAATGAAGATTTTAAAACAAATTTCTATACCTCGATGTATCATGTTTCTATAGCACCTAATTTGTATCAAGATGTGGATGGTCGCTATAGAGGAATTGATTTGGGTATTCATAAAACAGATAACTTTGCCTATTACACCGTTTTTTCCCTTTGGGATACCTATCGTGCAGCACATCCACTTTATACTATAATAGAACAAGATAGAACGAATGATTTTATTAATACTTTTTTAGCTAAAAAAGAAGAAGGCGGTATTATGCCTATTTGGGATTTGGCTGGAAATTATACAGGTTGTATGATCGGTTACCACGCTGTGCCCGTTATTGCGGATGCATACTTAAAAGGGATTAGAGACTACGATACAGAAAAGGCCTTTAATGCCATGACACATAGTGCCACACAAGATAAATTAGGCTTGAAATCATATAAAGATTTTGGGTTTATTCCTGTTGAAGAAGAAAGTGAATCCGTTTCAAAAACTTTAGAGTACGCTTTTGATGATTGGACGATAGCACAAATGGCTAAGTCCATGGGAAAAACGGATGATTACCGAAAATATATTAAAAGGGCTCAGTATTATAAAAATAGTTATGATCCTACTTCAAAGTTTATGCGTGGGCGTTTCCGCAATACTTGGTTTGCACCTTTTGATCCTTACGAAGTTAATTTTAATTATACAGAAGCCAATTCTTGGCAGTACAGCTATTATGTGCCTCAAGATATAACTGGATTTATGAATCTATTAGGCGGAAAAGAGGAGTTGGAAAAGAACCTCGATAAATTATTTATTGCTGAAGATAAAACCTCTGGTAGAGACCAAGTTGACATTACTGGTTTAATAGGACAATATGCTCATGGAAATGAACCCAGCCACCACATGGCCTATCTATACAATTTTGTAAATAAACCTCACAAAACGCAAGAAAAAGTTCATCAAATCTTAACAGAATTATACACCAACACACCAGATGGAATTTCTGGAAATGAAGATTGCGGACAAATGAGTGCATGGTATATTTTTAGTTCTTTAGGGTTTTATCCGGTTACTCCAGGGTCAAACAACTACATCATTGGTTCACCGCTTTTTGAAAAAGGAACTATTAATCTTGAAAATGGAAAACAGTTTACTGTTTCTGCTAATAATCTAAGTAGTACCAATAAGTATATTGGATCTGCATCACTTAATGGCAAAGTCTTAAATAGATCGTTTATTACGCATCAAGAAATAGTGGATGGAGGGTCTTTGGTGTTTCAGATGGCGGATACGCCTTCTACATGGGGTAGCGAACTAGGCCAAGAACCAAAAACTGAAATTAAAGAACACTTAATTGTTACTGCCCCTTATATTTCTAAAGGAGAATTAGCCTTTAGTAATTCGACACAAATTGAGTTGAAAAGCAATACTAAAGAGGCAACTATTTATTATTCACTAAACAATTCAGATTACAAAGAATACAATGGTCAATTTAATATTTCTGAGGCCGGAGATCTAAAAATATATGCTGAATTAAATGGCCAAAAAAGTCCAATTATCACAACTGAATTTTTTAAAATAGATCCCAACTTGTCTATTAAATTAGAAACAGAGTATGCTAATCAATATAATGGCGGTGGTCAGAAAGCGCTAATTGATGGTGTCTTTGGTACACAAGATTTTAGAACTGGAACTTGGCAAGGGTACTTTGATATAGATCTAATTGCAACAGTAGATCTGGGAAGCCCTAAGTCATTTGAAAATGTAGAAGTGAATTTTTTACAAGATCAACGGTCTTGGATTTTTTATCCTACTCAAGTAGAATGTTTAGTATCCAAAGATGGCAAGCATTTCCAACCCTTAAATGACAAACAATTGGTTAATGCAAGTTTACCTTCTGAAGATGTTGAAATAAAGACTATTTCCTTTAATCGTAAGAATGCAAATTATCGCTACGTTAAAATCATAGCAAAGAAGCTAGGTGAATTACCAGAGTGGCATTTAGGCTATAAACATGATGGCAGAAGTTGGTTGTTTGTAGATGAAATAACAATTAAATAAAGCCAAAACATGACTGAATCTAAATCATATCGTTATTCTTTTATCTTATTGACCACCTTGTTTTTCTTGTGGGGCTTTATTACAGTTCTTGTAGATTCATTAGTTCCTAGATTAAAAGAACTGTTTACGCTGTCCTATTCTCAGGCCATTTTAGTTCAGTTTGCATTTTTTGGAGCATATCTATTGCTTTCTATTCCCGCTAGTTTTGTTCTTTCAAAAATTGGATATAAAAGAGGTATAATTTTAGGCTTAATTACTATGGCTTTAGGTTGTTTGTTGTTTTATCCAGCGGCCTCTTACCGTATTTTTGGAATATTTTTATTGGCCTATTTTATCCTTGCCGGTGGCATTACCATTCTACAAGTCGCTGCCAATCCATTTGTTGCTTTGTTAGGGAGCGAAGAAGGCGCTTCTAGTAGGCTAAATTTATCTCAAGCCTTTAATTCATTGGGTACTGCTATTGCCCCTGCTATTGGAGCATTATTTATATTAAGTGATAAAATAAAATCCAAAGAAGAAATTGCTTCGCTTTCTGAAACTGCCCAGCAAACATACTTGACAACGGAAGCTTCAGCTGTACAAAAGCCTTTCTTGGGCTTAGCTTTATTTATACTATGTATAGCGGTATTTTTCTTTTTTTCAAAACTTCCCAAACTGATAAGTGAAAAAAGTACTGGAACATATAAGAACGCTTTTAAGCAACGTAATCTTATGCTTGGTGTCTTGGGGATTTTCTTTTATGTCGGAGCTGAAGTATCCATTGGAAGCTTTTTGGTTAACTATTTTCAAGAAATGAACATGATTTCTTTGATCAGAGAAAACGATTCAATGATGGGAATAGCCAATGTAATAGCAAAGATATTTAATAAGTCATTAGTGGGTGCGGACGACAAAGCTTTGCTTGGTATCTTTGTTATATTCTACTGGTCAGGTGCGATGTTTGGTCGATTTGTCGGATCTTATTTGACCAGAATAATGAGCCCTGGAAAGGTCCTTTCGATATTCGCTTCCATAGCTATTGCCTTAATTTTAATTTCAATTAGCTCTACCGGTTTACTATCTATGTGGAGCATTCTAGCAGTAGGCTTGTTCAATTCAATTATGTTTCCAACAATATTCACTTTAGCTATAGATGGTATAGGAGACTTGAAGCCTCAAGGCTCAGGGCTATTGTGTACTGCTATCGTTGGGGGTGCATTTATACCTTTAGCATGTGGAAGTCTGATTGATGCTAGTGGTTTTGCAGTAGCCTTTATTTTTGTTACCCTTTGCTATGGATATATAGTTTACTATGGAATAAGAAATAGTAGTCGCTCTTTTGTGGTTTCGTGAGTTTTCGGAGCGGCCTCATCTTTTATTTATTTTACTCAAAGCATCTCCGAGTACATTAAAAGATATTACGCATAGGAAGATCATCAGGCCAGGAAAAATAGCCAACCACCAAGCGCTCGGCTTTTGACGCGCTTGCGCCAGCATCTTACCCCAAGACACAATCTCTTGTTCTATCCCGATACCTAAAAATGACACCGTAGCTTCTAAGAGTACTGCACTAGCTATACCAAATGCCATAGCGATATAAATAGGAGTAAGCGCATTGGGTAAAGCATGTCGAAATAATATTTGCATTTCTTTTATACCGCTAGCACGTGCCGAATTGATATAGGGTAAACTGCGTATTTGCAACAACTCTGCACGAACAAATTTTGCAATCCCTGCCCATTTGACAAATGCAATAATAAATATAACGATCCATAATGACCGACTGCTAAACATACCTGCAAGCACCAATAAAATGAGAAGGCCCGGTATGGACTGAACGATCTCAATCAAGCGCATCAAAATAAGATCTAGTGGAATATCAACATTGGCGTTGGCTTTAACTATTTTACCTATGCTAGAGAATAAAAAGAAAATGATACCACCAATAAACAAAGCACAAAATAAACTGGCTAGTGTAGTCAATGTACTAGCAAAAATACTAGCTACTTCAAAAGACCACAGTTCAACAAATATTTTTGTATAATAAGTTGCCGCTAACATGCCGAGTCCTAATCCAAAAATACTAATCCACGATAATTTGATACTGTGATCTCCAAAGAATCCAGCAACACCACCAATAAATAAACCAATAATAGTTGCTAGCAGAATAGATATAATACCTATCACCATAGCAAGTCTAGTGCCGTGAACTAAACTCGCTGCGACATCCTTTCCAAGTATGCCCGTACCAAGTATATGTCGAAATCTATCGTTTTTTTTCGCTTCACTAAATGGCCTACTATAAGCATTAGCTGGATCTAGTGTATGACTAGCAAAAGGGATAATAGGCCAGAGTGAAGATTCATAATTTAGATCATGCCATTCCTTTCCAGGCTGCGGCACTTTCATTTTGCTTATACCAAGATTGGTAGCTATTTGATTGAAAATCGGGTAATACGTTTTACCTTTTACCTTACAATAAAAAGGCCGATCATTAGCAATGAAGTTGGCAAATAGAGCTATTAAAAACAAAAACATAATCATCCGCAAAGCCCAAGT
>CALIEI010000249.1 GCA_938022165.1 uncultured Saprospiraceae bacterium
CAGGCACAACATAAAGTTGGTAAGATGGTACAAGTCTGTGGTCATGTGGTAGCCAGCAGATACTCTAGAAAAGGGCATCTGTGGCTAAACCTAGACCGTCAGTTTCCAAATCAAATTTTCTCGATCTTCATCAAGAAAGAAAACCTTGCAAATTTTGAATACGATCTCAAAGAGAGATTTATTAATCAAAACATTTGTGTCAAAGGCAAAGTAGAAGACTTCACCGATACACCAAGTATTACTTTAAAATCTCAATCCAAAATTGATTTGTTTGAAATCAATAATTTGGAAAACTGAATTTTTAGTTCTTATACCAGTTAAAGTCAAGTCTAAAAAAGAATCCAATACCTTCTGAAAAGCCATTATCAACTGTGCTATCAAAAGCACTATATTTTATACCAATATCAAGTCCATGAGCATAGTTTTTATTCAATACATCAAATCTTTCTCGATGCCATGTGAGTGCAAGGCTATATATTCTGTCAAAAGTTAACCCCGCTCCTGGCTTTATCGAGAGGTAATGTTTCTTGTACTTCCTTTTTACAAAATCTTTTTTTGCTTTCTCTTTAAAGTTACTTCCAAGGAGTATATTGAATTCTGGTCGCACAAAAAATCCAGGTCTAAATCTATCAATACCTTCATTATTAGGTAGAAAAGTGATTGCTGGAATAAATGGGGAAACGGCTACACCAATCTGGTGCTCAGATTTAAGTGTTTTTCTAATCATAAATCCATGGGCGTCACCAAACAAATAAAATCCTAATGAATAGCCTTTTCCAAAGTCAGCAGAATTAAAATCTGACTTCTGCATGGATGTATACTCCTTGATGTGTTGGGCTTGCAAACTAAAGAGTAAAGCAAAAAATAAAACGGTGGTTGTGATTACATTTTTCTGGTTCATATCTAAATTATTTTGTTGATAAAATGGTATTCAAATATATGGGTAACAAATTCTGTTGTATTATTCCTTTTTTACAAACCAATTCCAGGCAATTCTTAAATACAAATTTAAATGGTCAGAGACAGAAATATTTAGAATATCATCAGCCAGTAAAAGCCTTCCGCCTACATCAAACACAAATGCCCTATGCTTCGTATTTACATTGAAAGCTTCTCTTCTCCAAGTTAGTGCAATGTCATAATTATTCTCGTACCCAATCCTTACACCAGGCTTCAAAGAGATATAGTGTTTTTTGTATTTCCTCCATAGGCTATAACTATTGTATCTCTCTTTAAATGAATTTCCGAGATGAATGTTGAACTCTGCATTAAAATAAAAGCTATTATCCAGTTGCAAAAACGTTTGCCTTAATTCATTAGATTCCAAGTTCGGTCTATAGGCCAAAGAAAATCCAAGCTGATCTTCAGATTCGAATGTTGAATTTGCCGCAAAACCAACTCCATCAACCGAAAAGTTTACTCCAAAAGATTCTCCTTTTGCAAAATCATTGGAATTAAAGTCGGTTATAAACATTGGAGTATAAGTATCCCATTCTTGAGCGTTAGCGACAAGGCTGATAAACGAAAGCAAAAAGAAAACAGGATAGCTATTAAGACTCATTAAGTATCGGTTTTCGTTAAGTTTTTAGCTTGATTAAAATCAAATGTTTTTCTTGTTGACTTAAAAATACAAAATTTAAATCAACTATACAGTTAAGCAATTCTTAAAATAATGACAAGGGAATCAAAAGAATTTCTTAAATGAAGGATTGAAAACCACCGTATACCATTTTACTTGCGTCAAATATTTTCCGATTAGGATTGGTGAGAGGATTTATCAAGTCAGGCATTCTTGGATCTGCAACGACCAATTTATTAGCGCGATCTCGTTCTGCCTTGGAGTCAAATACTACCCAACCAAAAATAATAGCACTATCCTCACTGACATCCAAACAATCAAAAAAGGAACGAGTTCCTTCTAGCTTTAAATCATTACCTACATATTCAAAATAGGCTAGGGCGCCATGCTCTTTCCATATCTCAGCTACTTTTCCAGCTGCTTTACGATATTCTTCGAGATGTTCCTTTGGAATAGGGAGTGTGAAAGCGTCGATATAGTTTGACATTAATATTAGATTTTTGAAAAAAAATAGTTCTAAGCTGTAGCGTTTGATTGTTCTAGCTTTAAAATTTTTACACGCACTCCATTTACCGCTGCATTACCAGTAAGTAAATCTATTCTTAGGTCATCAGTAAGATCATTTATGCTTACACTGTTTTGTGCTGCTGCTATTTTCATGTTGGATTTTTTGGAAGCGCCAAAGCCTTGGGGCAAACTGACCACACCTTCCATGATCTCATCCGTAACTTTTGTCTCAGCTTTGATTTCGCCTACTCGTGAAGTCACACTTACATGCTCTCCTGAATCTATATTGAGCCTTGCAGCATCAGCCGGATGGATCATTAATGTACATTCATTTTTACCCTTAGATAATCTATGAGAATTGTGCGTCCAAGTATTATGCTGCCTTAGCACTCTTCGGCCTATCATCTGAAAAGGAAAATCATTTTGTCCTTTTTCTGAATTGATAGAAGTAGCCAATCTTTTTAGGTCGTCTAAAAATACATTTGGTGCTAGTACTATGATTTCATCGTCTGTCTGTATTCTTTCTTTTAGACAGGTCCTCAAAGGTCCTAGATCAATGCCGTGTGGATGCTCTTTTAGCTTTTTGAGATTCAAACCTTGCTTGGCATAAGGACTCATTTGTAAGGCCATCTCAACATACATTTCAGGTGTAAGGCCAGATCTCTTTTCTCCCTTTAGCCTTGCAGTTAATTCATCGAGAATTTCCCAGTCGTGCATCGTGTTACCCTTTTTAGGGAACATTGGTGGGGAGTACTTTGCAATATTTCTAATAGCTAGATTCAAAAACGTAATATCATACTGTGAGATTTCTAAACCACTCGTAGCTGGAAAAATTATATCCGCATGCCTACTCGTTTCAGTTAGATAGATATCAGAGCAAACTAGAAAATCAAGTTTCTCAAATGCTTTTTCAACCTTAGTACCATTGGGAACTGATAGTACTGGATTTCCAGCGACACAAAACAAGGCTTTTATTTGGCCTTCTCCTTCTGTTTCTATTTCATCAGCAAGAGAAGATGAAGGAATTTCGCCTAAGTACTTTGGAAGCTTTCTTACACGTGATAAGAGGACAGACTTGTGTTTTGGTTTCCCTTTCTTGGGGCTAAATGTAATAGGATCAATAGCCGGGCTTGGAAACATCATACCACCTTCTCGATCAAAATTACCGTTCAGAATATTAAACACATTGGTAAGCCAAAGGCAAAGCCCACCAAAGGTTTGTGTACTCAAACCCATACGACTGTAAAGCACTGCCTTGTCAGCATCAGCCATGCCCAATGCGATTGCTCTAATTTTCTCAGCTTCTATTCCTATGAGTGGCGCAACATATTCAGGACTATATTCTTTTACTATACTTTCAATTTCTTCTATTCCTGATACTGACTCAATTAGATGCTGTAGCCGAATTTTGCCCTTTTCAAAGAGGACATGTATCAATGCTAGAATAAATAAAACGTCTGTCTCTGGCTTAATAAATAAATGATCATCTGCTTTATTTGCGGTTTCCGTTCTTCGAGGATCTATAACGACTATTTTTCCTCCTCTGTCTTGTATTGATCTAAGTCGTTTGCCAATATCTGGAGAGGACATCATACTTCCATTGGACACTATTGGATTTGCACCCATTATCAAGAGGTAATTAGTACGGTCTAGATCTGGAACAGGATTGAGTAGGGTATGACCTAACATTTCTTGCGCCGCTACATGATGTGGCATCTGATCAACCGAAGAAGCACTGAATCGGGACCTAGTTTTTAGCTCTTTTAAAAATGGTCTCAAAAAAAGCAAATTACCCATATTGTGTGCATTAGGATTGCCCAAGAAAATGGCAACCGCATCATTGCCATGTGCTTTTTGTATTTCTTTGAACTTGGAAACAGTAATTTTAAATGCCTCGTCCCATGATATTTCTTCAAAGCCATTTTCTGTTTTCTTAAGGGGCGACTTTAATCGATCCTCATCAAAGTAAAAGTCTTGAAGTGCCACAGCTTTAGGACAGATATGCCCTCTAGACAAAGGATCTTTTTCATCTCCTTTGATAGAAATAATATTTTCTCCTTCATGTTGGATTTCTATTCCACAAAGTGCCTCACAGATATTACAAGTACGATAATGAGTTTCCAATAGGTAAGTAGTTTTATTTGTTTAAGTAACGCTCAGCCCAAAATACATCTTTAAGCTACTAAATCAATGTTTTTCGGATTTAATCTGTATAGCAGTGGTTTTGGCTATTGAGTTGTTAGAGAGTGTATTGCTCGAAAGTAGCACTATTATTTCTACTTGTGGAATGCCAAAAATCTTGCATTATTTAGGTCAGTAATGAGTACTTTTGTGTAGTAAAAATAAACCGCTTTTAGGATTGTTTTAGCGCATTCTGAATAATAGATAATGGAAGAAAATAAAGTACATAACTTCATAAAAGGTGTTTTGGAAAACTTGCCGGCCGACTGGATGAGTTTGACTACGCACCGCCTGGATATTTACAATGAAGAATTGGCCAAAGTGCAGTTTTTGGAGCAATTCGAGAATTTGTTCTCAAAGAATGATTTTAGCAAGGAAACGCTAAGTGCATTACCAACGGCTTATGATTATATTCGCTTAGGGCATCCACTGTCTTGTGTACTCGAGTGGGCAATTGCAAAGAGTGCTAATCTTCCAACCAGCAATGTAATTAGTTTTTCCTCAAGCACCATTGCACTCTTAGCCATCTTAAGAAAAAATCGTTTCGAGAATAAGAAAACACAAGTCAACTATATTGGAAACTTGCCATCTATGTTTGATGCAAGTGTGGTGAAAGAAATTTATGAATACAGTTTTGATCTCAATAAAGTTGAGCATGTAGATGAGGTTGGTTCCTTCGATGGAAGTACCATTTTTATCTCTCAGTCAGATGATTTTAAACAGTCTTTATTAAACTCTAATGTTGACTTCAATATAAGTACGTATTCGAATCTTGGATCTGTGGTGTCCATCGACGAAGGGCAAGATGAATCTTATGTTCCTGCTATCCAACATGTACGCAGAAGAGAAACCATAGCTATGACACCTGCGAATTGCTTGGCAGCCTTAAAAGCTTTAGTTGATCAATCCTCAGTGAGTGCTAGTAGCAACCAAGATGACAAGACAAATAAAGAGCAAGTTCTTGACTTAATAAAAGAGGTCACTGGGATAAATACGAAGCCATTGGTGGGTTCTAGTGGACTGTCTATTCAGTATGCGATCCTAATGGGTCTAGTGCACCATGCAAAGGTAAATCACCCCGAGAAAGGCATCAGAATAGTAGTGCCTACGAATTGCTATGGCGGTACAAATGATCAAGCGAGAAGGGTAGCTAAGTGCATTGATAATGTGGAGATTGTAGACCTACACGTGGATGCCGGAAGCGATATGGTGGAGAGTATAAATACTGTTTTGTCTAAGATAGCTAAGGAAGATGCTGTCCCATATATCATCGCAGAGATACCTACCAATCCTAGAGTTGAGGTGCCTGATTTAGAGCAGCTAAGAGAGGCTTTAAGCGCTACTCGTAAAACGAGTGATGGCCAAACTGCCGTTGATCCCGTTTTCATTTTGGATCAAACTTTTTGCCCAAATGTTCAATTCCTAGGAGAGGGAAAAATGTTGTCTTCGATTCGTACCATTTCATTCTCAAGTGGATCAAAATTCCCAAGTGGAGGGAAGTGTACAGCTGGATATTGTGTTGGAAATCCAAAGGCAAGCAACTTGATGGAGTTTGTAGAGAAGCATTTATTGCTTTGTGATAATGAAGCTACAGATTTTCAATATGCTATTCTAGCAGAGCAGATGCCTTCTATCCTAGATCGAATAAGTGGTGCTTATAAAAATACGCGCGCATTTGTTTCTTATATACAAGGAGTATTGCCTGCCGCAAAAATCAACTTTGTCTCTGAAGAATTGGCGGAACATGGATTCACGCCTTCCGTTTTTTCACTGGATCTACCTACTAAGGGCGCTACAGATGAAGAAAGAGAAACCTATAAAAGAGCATTAAATCTCAAGTTGATCAATCTAATGATCACGGAAATCCCAAATGAAAGTAAGTATTGTGTTAGCTACGGCCAGTTAAAGGGCTGCTATTGGACGATCCCGGCTACTTCCACTCAAGGGACGACTAATGAAGGGGATAAGGACTACATTGTACGTGCTGCGCTTTCAGCTAACATGGATTTGGAGAAGCATAAAAGTGTCTTTGCTCAGTTTGTGGATGGGTTAGAAAGCTAAATGCCTCTACGATTCTATTGAGTAGCACAAACTTTATGATAAAAAGCTACTCTTACTCGGTCAAACACAAAGAGCATAAAGGAGACAAAGAGCACAAAAGAGTAAGGCAAGCTTT
>CALIEI010000250.1 GCA_938022165.1 uncultured Saprospiraceae bacterium
TTACATGTTTGCTGCTACATTATCCAAGATACCAAACCAGGTTGCTTTCATGTCCTGATTGATTTGTGAAGCCCATTTCTGACTTCTATTACTTGCGATGTACTTTTTTACAGCCAATTGTCTTGGCGACAAGTATCTTTCCGGATTTTGATTGCTACCTATTGCAGCATTTACCTTTGCTTGTTGCAGGGCACTCATGGGGATGTACTTATATTCACTCTTGCTTAGGTAGTACTTCACCTCTCCATCTTTATGATAACTACCTGCTTTTTTAACGTTATTGACACTCGTTTTTTTCTTCACTTGAGACATATCATAGTCATCATCTACAAACACTGCGTCAGCACAACTTGACTTTTGCGCTTCACTCACGAGCGTAGGGAGAGACACTTGGCTGGCATCGTATTGTACTTTCACGACTTCCTTTCCATGCATGAATCCAGCTTCAGTAGAGAGCACACCATCTATTTTAGAGATTTCTCTTTCCCCTGTCCAGAAGCAGTACATGGCCAAGTTAGCTTCTTTGATATTGTCCTCGCCTTCAAATTCTTGAAGCCTAAGAGACATATAAGCTGGCACCGCTTCACCTTGCTCTTCGATACCCGCCATTACTGTTGAGAGGAGGTCGCTTGGGCTCCATCTATTAGCCATACGAGGGACGATATCTCTTCCGTTTTGGTTTATTATTCTCACTACCGGATTGTTCCATGAGGGTTCATTAAATTGCTTTAGGATCTTAGCATCCTTGCCACCTTTGTTGTTGAAAATCGCCAGAGGTATAAAGTTGTCTTCGATACCTTCTACGATAAACGGATCAGAGAGTGGACCGAATCCAAAACGACTACAGGTGCTGCATCCAGGCACCTCTTGAAAGAGGATAAATACAGGTTTGTCCATTTTTTTCGACAATTCTATCGCTTGATCATAATCTCTAAGCCAATTTATTTTACCCAATTCAGCTGGATTATTGCTAGGAGTAGAAGCGATGTTTTGTGCTGCAAGGGGTAGCGCAAAGCCTACCAAGAATAAGCACACGAGAGAGAAGACTGATTTCATCATATTTTTTCTTTTATTTACATCAGTATAACGCTTAGGTGACGGCATTGGATGTGAATGTTCACCACCTTTTGCTTAAAAAAGTACTAAAATTTATGGTTGATAAGTTTCATCCGACAATTTTACAAAAAATTTTGGCTTGGTCAGTGCATCTTTTCACGGCTTCAGGCCTAGTGGCGGGATTTATGGCGCTATTGGCTACCCATGAGCACGATCTGCGTCAAGCCATGTTTTGGCTCATCCTAGCTTTTATTATCGATGGGGTAGACGGTACCCTAGCTCGTAAATTTCGGGTCAAGGAAGTGCTACCATATATGGATGGCAAGACGATTGATTACGTAGTAGACTTTTTCAATTTTGCCATCGTTCCTGCTTACATGTTTTATGTCTCAGGACTCGTACCGCCGGCTTGGACGCTACCGCTGACTTCCATTATTTTGTTAGTGAGTGCCGTTTACTATGGTAAGACCGGCATGGTGAGTGAGGACAATTACTTTATCGGATTTCCAGTTTTGTGGAACATAGTCGTCTACTTTTTGATCTTCATATTTGCGTGGCCTGCCTGGCTCAATGCATTCACTATTATATTTTTTGCGATTGCACATTTTGTTCCACTCAAATATATTTACCCCTCCCAAGCCCAGCGTTGGCAGTTGGCATCATCGATCATTGCAGCCCTATTTTTTATCCTGATGTGTATCACGGTGTATTATTATCCTGAGCGACATTTTTGGTTAAGCACCTTATCCGTTTTAGCGTGGTTCTATTTTGCGACCTTGACCTTTTTAGAGCAGTGGGGCCCTCCAAAGAAAGTTTAAGATTTGGCGCTGCCTGCTTTGGGCTATGCTTCCTAGCCATGCCAAAGCAGTCGGGTCATCCGCTTTACTCCGATACTCCAACAAGGGATTCAGCCAAGCGACTATGCTGTCTCAAAGAGCCAGCCTAGTAGCGGCTTCATTCCCTTTTGTAGCATCTGCGTGCTCGCTACTACCCCTCAGCGATTTGGATTATTATAAACTATGGATGTTACATTTCATATAGATCTAAATGCTAAAATTAGAGCTTGTCTAACATTTGCTGCGGATAGAGAAAGCAAAACTCGCGTTGCCTAGTGAAATTACTTAATAATAAGTTATGTAGCAATTTCTTTGTCAAGGTGGAAAATTGTGAACACATGATTGAAACAACTATTTTCATAGATTAAGATGAAATAAAATTATTCTCTATATTTAAAAAAGGGAATTAAAGTTTTTGTAATAAGACTACTATGGAAGCTAAGAAATAGATTTTACTAATACTTAATGTTTCTTAATACCTTAACTATCTTAATGTTTCAAATTATCAACCATTAAAGTAGTTAAGAGATTAAGTAAATTAAGAATCGGGGATACTGGAACTTAAATTCTCTTATTTACTTAATGTTTCTTAATACCTTAATCATCTTAATGTTTCAAATTATCAACCATTAAGTTAGTTAAGGGATTAAGAGAATTAAGAATCGGGGGATACTGGAACTCAAATTCTCTTATTTACTTAATGTTTTAGAATAAGGACTAATAAGATAGTTTAGAAATTTAGATCAATCACCTTTCTACAGAAAATGCTGGTAGTTCTTACTCAAACTTGCCTTTCATTCAATTTTACCTCAATTTTGCTATTCTAAAGCTGGTCTATTCCTGATAATATAGAAAATAGGCCTAGTTTTAGTTATTATATAAGCCTAATCAAAAATTTACATTATGACATTTATTAGAGTTTTTCGCCTACCAAGCTTATTCACTTTATTACTTTTTTCTGGTTTGATCGCTTTTACGAGCTGTGGAGATGACGAAGAAGCTATGCAAGGATGCGAGGGGTTTCCTAGCTTGGAAGGGGAAGTTGTTGTTAATGGAGAAACTGTTCCATTGACTATAGCACAACTTTTGGTTTCTTCTGCTTTCGGGGATACCAATTATCAATTTCAAATTGGAGGAATAACAGGTGACTGCGAAGTATTAAGATCGGTTAATTTTACACTGATGATTCCAGAGGGAGATTCTGTATCAGGTACGTATGACTTCGAGCCATTTTTTTATGCTTATGATGGTGATACTTTTGGTAGTATCGGAGTACAAAATATTTCAACATTAAGTCAGAGTTCTTTGGAGATAAATTCTGGGACGCTTGAGATAGTAGATAATGGTTCCAATAATTTTACCATTGATTTAACTGCAACACCTGCTTCAGGAGATGCAGTAAGTATGTCGCTTACTCATCAGTTCTAGTTTTTCTATAAATAGAAGCAAAAGGCTTTCATCTTCTTGAGGTGAAAGCCTTTTTTATTGTGTCCTTATCTTTCCTGGAATCAACTAAAATTCTAAATTTATCTTTAAAAAAAAGTACCTTTCTAACTTATTATTCGTCTTATTGAACCTTACAATTATAATTGTAAATATATGAACAAGCTACGCACTGTTTATCCCAATGAGTTTGAGCCGCATAACCATTGGTATCCTAAGGCACTGAATGCCACCATTCATCCTATGATTAGTTTTTTCCTAAGTCTTGAACAGGAGCGAATTATCACACGATATTGTCATATGCACCCTACTGTAGATAAGCAGAAACTATGGGAGGTGCTCAATCACAAGTCGAAGTATTTTCTTTGGGCAGGGGCCGACTTGCTCAACGTGACTTCTGCAGGAGGAAAAAGGCAGATGGTGGTCATAGAGAACAACTCTTGCCCATCGGGTCAGAAGTCAATGCCACTAGTAGATGATAATCAAGAACAAGGGTCTTATCGCCTAATGGTGGAACGCACCTTCAAACCTAGCCTCAAGAATCTGAGAAACAAGATAAAAGGTGGTCTAGCAGTGCTGTATGATAAGAATCAGATGGAGGTATCTGGCTATGCGGAGGTGATCGCGGATGTCATGCAGGAGCCAGTGTACTATGTGTCCTTCCATAAAGATGAAGAGAATCCTTTGGCCAAATTTGTTGATGGCGTCCTGCATATCCTCGATGGAGAGGAATGGAAGCCCATCCGTGCTGCCTTTAGATATGTCACGCAAAAACCATGGAACAGGATCCCGGTCAATGCCAAAACTAAGATATTGAATCCGACGATAGCTTGTCTGGCGGGAGGTAGAAATAAAATGGTTGCTGCCAAGGCCTATGATATATTTAATGCGGAGATTGCACCCTTTGGACTCAAGATAAATATGCCGGAAACGATTTGGGATGTCAGTAAGAATGAGATCCCACTGTGGGTCAGGAAGATGGGTGGACATGCCGTCATCAAAGTGCCGTACAGCAATGCCGGGCAAGGGGTATATACCATTGTCACGGAGGAGGAGTTGGACGCTTTTATGGAGATGGAATTTGATTATGATCTATTTATTGTGCAGAGTCTGATCGGAAATTCTAATTGGAGTAGTACCACGGCGGCAGGTAAATTATACCATGTAGGGACAATCCCTAATCATAAGAATCAAGCCTTCGTCGCGGACATCCGGATGATGGTTAGTGCTACGGAGAAAGGTATTCGTCCACTATGCACTTATGCGCGTAGAGCTGCTATGCCCTTGGTGGATAACATAACCTCTAGCATAGACAGCTGGTCTATGCTAGGTACGAATCTGTCCATAAAGAAAGAGGACGGGTCTTGGGGCAGCGATACAAATAGATTGGTGCTCATGGATCGTCGAGATTTCAATAAGCTGGGGATTGGTTTAGATGATTTGATAGAATGTTATATCCAAACGGTACTGTCCACGGTGGCGATAGATAAGATGGCGCAAACCTTGGTAAACAAGCAAGGAAAATTTAGGACTAAACTGTTCAAGAGTTTGAATGATGATCAGAGTTTGTTGGATGAAATAATGATTAACTGAGTATGAGAAAAAAGAAAGTGCTCATCCTCACAGACCACAAGAATCATTCTGCTGAAAATTCTTTGTATGACCTGTCTGTAAAGATGCTAGCACATGAACTGACAGAATGTGTAGATATTGCGACCAGAACCATTGCGGTCAATGCAGACTTCTTTGCTTGCCGTGAGCATGCATCCTTATTTGCTACTAACATTGATTCTAGTTTTGCTTTTGATAAAGAGAGGCATACGTTATCAAAAGACTATCAGCGAGTGGATATCTCTATCTATGATTTGGTATGGCTGAGATTGCCACCACCACTGAATGAAAATACCTTGGCTTACTTTAGCGCTGTTTTTTCGAGTGCCATTGTGATCAATGATCCTAGGTCTATATTTGAATCTGGTAGCAAAGAATTTTTGATCAACTTTCCAACTGTCTGCCCACCAATGAAAGTTTGTTATTCATTGGAAGACATAGTTGAATTTAAACGCTTATTTCCTATTGTCTTGAAGCCCTTCAGTGAATACGGTGGCAAAGGAATATATAAGGTGGAAGGGGAGCAAGTTGTTTCTGGTCAGGAACAAATTGCTTTTGAAGACTTCGCTAAATCGTATAAGCAGAATCCAAAACCTTATCTAGCAGTTAAGTTCTTGAAAAATGTGAAGCAAGGAGATAAGCGAATTATTGTGGTCAATGGTGTGATACTTGGTGCTTCGCTTCGGTTGCCAGCTGAGGACTCTTGGTTGTGTAATGTTGCCATGGGAGGTAGTTCTAATATAGCGCAAGTAGATAAAGAAGAAGAGGAAATAATCCGATTGGTCGATCCTGTCTTATCTAGAATGGGGATCGTGATGTATGGTGTAGATACGCTAGTAGGAGATGACGGAAAGAGAGTGCTTTCAGAAATAAATACTACTAGTATTGGCGGCCTTCCCCAAATAGCAAGAATGAATAATCAGCCCTTGGTAGAAAAAGCAATAGACCTGATATGGGACTACTATAATGATAAAATGGAATAAAATGGATAAGGAAATAAAAGTTATCAATACCCTTGATCTTGAAAAGGTACCCAATAATGCAATCACTAGATACTGGTTGGAATTGGTGAAGGACGGGATGGGTGTTCCCATAAAGATACCAGTAATAGTCGCAAAAGGAAAAGAGACGGGCAAGGTGGTCGGGTTGACTGCGGCAGTGCACGGAAATGAACTTAATGGAATACCTGTGATTCAGAGGCTGTTTAACGAAATAGATATTGCAGAGTTGAAAGGGACGATAGTAGGTATACCCGTATTAAATGCGCCATCTTATTTAAGAAAAAAACGTCGCTTTATGGATGGAGTAGACCTGAATCATATCATGCCCGGTAAAGAACATGGAACGGTCAGCCAAGTGTATGCTTGGCGTATAGTCAACAGGGTGGTAAAAAATTTCAACTATCTAGTTGACTTGCATACTGCGAGTAATGGGCGTATAAATTCATACTACATCCGAGCAGATATGAGTGATGCTACAGTAAGGAAAATGGCTTTGTTGCAAAACGCGCAAATCATCGTACACAATCCTCCCAGTGATGGTACACTCAGAGGTACTGCAAACGAGATGAACATTCCAGCTATTACGCTCGAAGTAGGGAATCCAAATCTGTTTCAAAAAGGGATGATACGCGACGGGTTGACAGGTATCCATAATTTGCTGGGGTACTTCTGTATTACGGATTGTGAAGTTGAGGAGATCTCAGATGAAACTGTGATTTGTGAGCGATCTTACTGGATATATTGTGATACGGGAGGTCTCTTAGCTGTCCATCCTAATGTAACTGAAGTCGTAAAGCAAGGAGAGAAAATTGCCACTATAAGGAATATATTCGGAGATGTCGTCAAGGAGTACTTTGCGCCCGAACAAGGGATTGTCATCGGTAAGAGTGTGAGCCCTGTCAATCAAGCAGGTGGCAGGATATTGCATTTGGGGATTATTCAGTCATCAGAATCCTGATTTTTGGAAATTCCTAATCTAGGAGATAAGCATGTTTTTGTATATTTAAGCACAAAAAAACTGCATCTAATGAAAAACTGGAATAAAACATCCTCTACCTACAAACTAACTTTAGGCCTTTCTATACTTTTTGGATTACTATTATTTACGAGTTGCGGTGATGATGAAACGATAGAATGTGGAGAAGAAATTAATTTTTCTCAAAACTCTACAATGATGAGCTTTACTCTAGATGAGCAGGGCGACAATGGTGCAAGAGCAAGATTTAGTTTAAATCAACCTAATTTCAATAATGGTAATAGTCTTTCCCGAACCTTGACACTTATTGGGAGGTCGGGAGATGATTCTATTTTGCTTAGTTTGGAAATAAATGTCGATGATGAATTTTCTTGTATCCCAGAAGGTGTGTACAGGGCGAATACTAGCGACACTAAGGATGGGCTAGTAAATATAAATTTTTTGAACGGAGCAGGTGCCTTCATACATGGTCTTGATCAATCTGACGCAAATATAGAAATAACGAACTGTAATTTGGCTGAAGGAACAGTCTCTGGAAATTTTAGCGGAGTACTCTTTTTGTCAATGAACACTACTTTTCCGAATCAATTCATAAGTATCACTGGTGGTTCTTTTGACTCTATCTGTATGTTTGTTGAATAATGTTGTGGATGTTGTTGATTCGTTGATTCGTTGATTCGTTGATTTGTTGATTTGTTGATTTGTTGATTTGTTGATTCGTTGATTCGTTGATTCGTTGATTTGTTGATTCGTTAATTGATTAATCTGTTGATTTGTTGATTCGTTGATTCGTTAATCTGCAGATTCGTAGACTTCCTAATTTGTTTTCTAATTAATTTTCTTTTGCGACTAGCCGTAGGCTACAAAGCTCGACAAGCCCATGGCGCGTTAGGGACAAAGGATCGGCAGCGGCACGCAGTATAGCAGAGAGCCTGGTGCCGTCTTGCGAGGCTAGGGGAGTAGGGAATCGGCATGGCCCCAAAGTAAGTGTACAAATGATAAGTCTGTATATACCCAAAAAAAAAGTGAGGGTAGACCGATTAAAGCCTACCCTCGAAATTCAAATTAGATCAATTTTTAATTACTTATTTTGACAAAACGTCTATTCACATCTTTGATATCTAATCCATCTAATGAGATGAAATAAACACCGTTGCTCATATCGGCTGTGTCAATGTTAAATCTATTATATCCTTTGAATATTTTAATTGTCTGTGTACTAACTACACGTCCAGTAACATCAGTTACATTCACCTTAGTTTGTAGATCAATCTCACTAGTGATAGGTAACATAATGAAATCAACTGCAGGATTTGGATAAGCTTGCTCAATATTCATCATCTTAGCTTCGATGCTTCTATTTTGTGTAGCGTTATCTAGTCCATTAGCAAATGTTAGTGTTACAGATGCTTCGTCATCTTCATTAACTTGTCCATTAGAGTTGCCAGGAGTAGAATCAGGATCCTGCTCGTTAACAGCCATTATTTGAACGAAATTAGTGATGTCTACATCAGATACAAGTGTAAATAAATCAAGATCCAAAGTAGCCGTTGTACCTGCACCTAAGAAGTCTATAGTCCACTCTTCGAAGAATAGGTTGTATTCGCCATTATTTACTGTAGCATTGGTAAATACCATACCCTCAGGTAAGCCTGCACTAACTACAACACCAGTAGCGGTTTCTGATCCGTTGTTTGTAACTTCTATACTGTATCTAACTACTTCGAAAATATCGTAGGTAGTAGATTGAGTAGTCATAGACAATTCAAGATCAAGGTTACCTTGATTGGTGCCGAATCCGCCTTGAGAAGCTGGTATAATCGTTACGCTTGCTTCATCATCTTCAGTTACAGCTCCGTTACTGTTATCTGGAGTAGAGTCCGTATCTACCTGATCTAATGCTGCTACCTGAGTAAAGAATGTAAGGTCTCGGTCATCAACCAATGAGAATAGTGTCAAGGTTAAAGTTGCACATTCTCCTGGAGCCAATGATGGGATGGTCCAATACTGCCAAGCTAATTCAAATTGTCCAGCAGTAGTATGATCAGAAACGTAAACTAAACCGTTAGGGAATGGAGCATCAACTATTACGTTGGTAGCTGTTGCTGTTCCTTCGTTGCAAAGTGTAACCGTGAAAGTAGAGTTGCTAAATTGTTCATACAAGTTGTTGTCAACAACTACGTCTAAAGATAAATCTACTCCAGTATTTCCACCGTTGTCAAGTCTAGTAACTGTAATAAAGTTATCAGAAACATCTTCACAGAAGTCATCAGTCAACTGAGAAAGTGGTCCGCCAATGATAGGATCATCAAGACCTCTATAGTTCCATCCCCACACTCTACAAGTACCAGCCGGAGCACCGCTCAAGTCAAGTGTATTCGTGTTTGCAGAGTTAGCAAAGTCAAGAATATTGTCATTATCATCAGTGATGATGTACCAGTAAGATAAGTTAGGAGCGGTAGTAGTATGCTCTACTTGGAATACGATATCACCAGCAGTACCTGTGTACTCTGTTCCACCACCAAGAAGTTGTACAGTACCTCCATCAGGAATCTCTCTGTAAACTGTAATGAAGTTTTCAGAAATTTCTTCGCAAGCATCGTCTGTAAGCTGAGATATTGGCTCTCCAATAATTGGATCTTCAAGACCTCTATAGCTCCATCCCCATACTCTACAAGTACCAGCAGGAGCAGCACTTAAGTCAATTGTATTAGAGTTCGCAGAATTTTGGAAATCCAATACATTATCGTTCTCATCAGTAATGATGTACCAGTAAGATAAGAATTGAGCAGTAGTAGTGTGCTCAACATCGAAAACGATTTGACCAGCACATTGTGCAAAGCTATCTCCACCACCAGCAATCTGAACAGTACCACCGTCAGGGGCATTTCTGTAAACCGTAACAAAGTTAGAAAAGTTGAAACATCCTTCAAGATCAGCGATGTTCAAACCAGCTTCAAGTCCAACAAGACCATCTTCGTAAGCAAGGTTGTACACGTAGCAGTTTCCTTCACC
>CALIEI010000251.1 GCA_938022165.1 uncultured Saprospiraceae bacterium
TACTAGTTTAAACATCTCAGGAGCTAAGTCCAATTCTGGTTTAATTAAACTAATATTTTCATCTACTTTGAATAAATCTTCCATCTTCTTGATTAATGCCTTAGAAGGCCCATTATATAGGAACAAACTTTAATATTTCACCAAGCTACATTCTTATTTTATGATAATTTTATTTAATATTATGCTTTATTAAATCGAGTTAGAAATATAATCAAATCTATGGGAAAAATAATTTCGTTACTCAACCATAAAGGCGGTGTTGGGAAAACTACTAGTACCATTAATATTGGAGCAGGCTTGGTAGAACTTGGTAAAAAAGTTTTGCTTATTGACCTTGATCCACAGGCAAATCTTACGCTTTCATTAGGTATACCAAGACAAAAATATACTATTTATGAAGCAGTTAGAGGAGAGTCAGAATTAGTACCTTTTACTGTCAAGGAAGGATTAGATGTTATCACTTCTACATTAGATCTTTCTGGTGCAGAAATGGAATTGATTAATGAGGCGGGAAGAGAGTTTATTCTTCGCGAATTGTTTGATCCATTAGTAAACGTTTATGATTTCATCATTATAGATTGTCCTCCTTCGCTTGGTCTTCTGACATTGAATGCCTTGACATCTAGTGACTACGTTTATATCCCACTACAAACAGAATTCCTAGCCTTGCAAGGACTGACCAAGATTAAGCAGGTCATCGATAAAGTAAGGTTTAGATTAAATAAAAGATTACAAATTGGTGGTGTAATAGCTACGATGTACGATAATCGAAAAGTATTGAACAGAGATGTGGTAGAAACTATCCGAAAATATTTTGGAGAAAAAGTTTTTGACACCTTGATCAGAGATAATGTTGCTCTTGCAGAAGCACCTGCACAAAGAAGCGATATCTTTGAATATAATAAATCGAGTAATGGTGCTAAAGATTACTTGAACTTAAGCAAAGAAATTATTCAACGAGTAGAATCAGCAGACAATATGGTTGCTTCTTCAAGTCGTTCTACTGTAGCTTAAATAAAACCAAGACCCCTTATTATTAATTTTCTGACAAGAGCATTTTGAGTAAAAAGAATTTAAAAGACGGATTAGAAAGCTTATTTGGTGGACCTGCCATTGCTGAGCCTTCTTTGCCTGAAAACAGCCCTCTTTTGGAGCGCACGGAAAGACAGGAAAAGCCAAAATCCGCAAAGGGTTCTACTGCACGTAGAAAAAAGACCAAGTCTAGAAAGAATTTTACCTCAGACTTGGATTCATTGTTTGAAGCAGTGCTTCATGAAAATATCCGTGAAAAGAAGTTTGAAGAAGAGTTAGAATCAGGCCAGCGAAAGCGCCCCAATAAAAGACCTGCAGTAGTTGGTTTAGACGCTCTAATTCAAAAAACTACTGATGATAATTTTGATTATACCTCAACCAAAAAGAGAGTAACGTTCATCTTCGAGAAAAAGAAGTTGGATAAATTGAAAAAGATAGCCAAACTCGAAAAAGCATATCTAAAAGATATCATCGGAAAGATAGTTGGCCAGCATATTTCTAAATATGATGAAGAAGGTCAATTGAAAAATTAATTTAAGACTTTTTTAACTTCCTTCTTACACTTCATTCAAAAAAGGCATAACGATTTATGCCTTTTTTGCGTTTTCATATATGTATATCAAATTATAATGATGAAGAAGTTACTATTGTTGTTCATAGCAATACTCCCATTCCTTGCGATTGCTCAGATTGAAGCTCCTCTAAAGGAGAAAAAGAAAAAGAGTAATCAGAAAAATAATATTGAAGCCAATTCTCTACTATGGAAGATAGAAAGCAAGAAGCTAAAGCAAGCTTCCTATCTTTTTGGTACCATCCATATGATTCCGGAGAATGACTTTTTTTGGCCTGCTAATACAGAGCGCTCAATAGCAGAATGCAAGAGATTGACTTTAGAGATAGATATGGCTGGTATCGAAAACGACATGGCAGCACAAATGTCCATGATGATGAATATTTTCATGAAGAACGGCATGACATTGCCTAAACTACTCAGTGAAGAAGAATATGCTTTAGTTTCAAATCACTTTGCAAATGGCCAGTTGCCTATCCCGCAAATGATGCTAGACAAAGTGAAACCAATGTTTTTGAGCATGATGGTATCTGAAGAGTTTGATTTTCTTGGTGGTGGACTTTTGGGAGGTGGTGAAGAAGATACTGAGGAGGATGAAAACGCTGAAGGGATAAAATCCTACGAAATGGAATTTATGAAAATAGCCGAGGAAAAAGAACTGCAAACCTCGGGTCTAGAAACTGTAGAATATCAGATGAGCATTTTTGACAGTATTCCATACACTGCACAAGCGAAGATGCTAGTGGATGCCGTCAAAGCGGAACAAGACTCTACGCAAAGCATAGTCAGTCAAATGGATGAAATGATAAGCAAATATAGAGCACAAGACCTTGTCGCATTACACAGCTTGCTTGGTAATGATGAGTCCGGACTAGAAGAATTTGAAGACGTATTGCTCAATCAAAGAAACCGAAACTGGATACCCATCATGAAAGAGCAAATGGCTGAAATGCCAACTTTCTTTGCTGTAGGTGCTGGCCATCTTGCAGGACCTCAAGGCGTCCTAGCTTTATTAAAGTCGGAAGGATATAAACTCACGCCCATTAGCTTAGCAGATTCAAAATAATTTCATGCCGCTCATAAAATCTGTAAAAGGAAAATCTCCAAAGTTTGGGAACAATTGTTTTATAGCTGATAATGCCACTATCATAGGTGATGTCATCGCTGGTGATAATTGTAGCTTTTGGTTTAATGCTGTGGTTAGAGGTGATGTACATGAAATACGTATAGGGAATAATACCAATATTCAAGATGGAGCTGTCATACACTGTACTTACCAGACGTCGCCTACCCATATTGGTTCTAACGTAAGTGTGGGCCACAGAGCTATAGTACACGGCTGCACTATACATGACAACGTGCTAGTTGGTATGGGTGCCATAGTGATGGATCATGCCGTAGTTCCTGAAAATTGTTTGGTAGCTGCTGGTGCTGTTGTCCTTGAGAATAGCGTTTTAGAGTCCGGGTATATCTATGCAGGAGTGCCCGCTAAAAAAGTAAAGAAGCTAAGTGTTAAAGCATTTGACCATAATATCAAACGAATAGCGGAGAACTATAGCATGTATGCATCTTGGATTGAGGATTGAGACTCAGATCACTTAGAACGTTCCTCTTCATCAAACCAAACCAGCTTTTTATTATCTGGATCTCCATTGTAGTTTATCAAAATCTCTTCTCCGGCTGGGATATCTTTCAAAGCGTAAACGGTAAAGG
>CALIEI010000252.1 GCA_938022165.1 uncultured Saprospiraceae bacterium
TTTTCAGCAATGAGCTGTTCATTAGATACAGGTCTTGCTCCGATCAAACGCTCGACGTCTGACTTCAATAGTACCTCCTTATCTAATAATTGCTTTGCCAATATTTCTAGCGCATCGCTCTTCTCCGTTAAGAGCTGTATAGCTCTTTGATACTGACCTTCCACCAATTTACGCACCTCATCGTCTATCAAAGTCGCTGTATCGTCAGAGTAAGGCTTTTGGAAGTTGTTTTGCATATCATAGAATGATACTTGCCCTACCTTCTCATTCATACCAAAAACGGTAACCATACTATAAGCCATCTTGGTGACTTGATCTAAATCACTTTGTGCCCCTGTAGAAATTTTACCGAAGATGATCTGCTCTGCGGCTCTACCTCCAAAGGTCATACACATCCTATCTAGCAAAGCCTCTGTTCTAGTAATATACTCTTCCTTCGGCAAGTATTGAGCGTAACCCAAGGTACCAACACCTCTAGGAACAATCGTTACTTTCACCAATGGTGAAGCATGCTCTAGGAACCATCCACACACAGCGTGACCAGCTTCATGGTAAGCTATAATCTCTTTCTCTTTTGGAGAGATGATTTTGTTTTTCTTTTCAAGACCTCCGATAACTCTATCCAAAGCGTAGTTGAAATCATCCATGTCTACCGCCTTCTTATTTCTTCTAGCGGCTACCAAGGCTGCTTCATTACAGATATTGGCAATATCCGCGCCCGCAAAACCTGGAGTCATTTCAGCTAGTGTATACGCTTGGATGTGCTCGTTTATCTTGATATTTCTTAAGTGTACCTTGAAGATGGCTTCTCTTCCAACCAAATCTGGACGATCAATACCGATCTGTCTATCAAAACGTCCCGGTCTCATCAAGGCGCTATCCAATACGTCGTGTCTATTTGTAGCAGCCATTAGGATCACCCCTTTGTCTGTGCTAAATCCATCCATCTCCACCAATAACTGGTTTAATGTATTCTCACGCTCATCGTTTCCACCCTGCATTTGGCCTTTTCCTCTTGCTCTACCTATGGCATCTATCTCATCAATAAATACAATACATGGTGCCTTTTCTCTTGCTTGCTTGAATAAGTCTCTAACTCTAGAAGCACCTACTCCTACAAACATCTCAACGAAGTCAGAACCAGAAATAGAAAAGAACGGTACACCAGCTTCCCCTGCCACTGCTTTTGCCAATAAGGTTTTACCCGTACCTGGAGGGCCTATGAGTAAAACTCCCTTAGGGATCTTACCTCCTAGTGATGTATATTTCTTTGGATTCTTTAAGAAATCAACGACTTCCATCACCTCTTCTTTCGCCTCATCTAGCCCTGCTACATCTTTGAAGGTGACATTTACCTTTGCATTCTGATCAAAAAGTGCAGCTTTAGATTTTCCAATATTAAAAATTTGAGATCCCGGTCCTCCTGCACCTCCGCCCATACGTCTCATAATGATGAGCCAGATAGCTACCAGTAAGAAAATAGGCAACAACCAGCCAAGGATTGCACCCCAGTAATTGTACTCAGAGTCAAATTCAATCGCAACGCGTTGATTATTTGCTATCCCTTTTTGCCATTTTTCTAAATCATCCACTAGCACTTTAGCTTCTGCTGTTTGACAGTAGTAATTTTCTGCTTGCCCTAATTTATTGGAAGATGCTTTTTCTTTATGTGGGGACTTTGTTAGGGCCTCTTTAGTTAAGAATACTTTTGCTTTAGTCCCATTGACTAGTACAATCTTCTTAACATCTGCCTTTCTAACGTACTGCTCTAACTGTGAATAAGTGATTTTATCCACGTTCCCAAATTGCACAAGGAATACTTGAGCTGCAATGATCATCAAAGCAATGACTCCATAAATCCAATAACTATTGAATTTTGGCATTCCTGGTTTATTGTTATCCTTATTATTATTTTCCATTGATCAATATTGAATAATAAAACGTGCGTGTCAGTGTAATTGTTGGAGAATATAGACTATTATCGACGTAATCTACTATTTGGACTATAAAGTCTCATACTCAGTGATTATTGCATCGCTCCACAGGTCTTCTAATTCATAGTATTTTCTCGTTTCCTTATAAAAAACGTGCACTACTACATTGAAGTAATCCATCAAAATCCATAAGGAATTCTTCTCCCCTTCGATATGTGATGCCACTTGTTGAGCTTCTTGTTTTAATCTTTTTTTGATATTTCCTGCTAAAGCGCCAACTTGGGTATTCGAATCGCCTTCACAAATGATAAAAAAATCAGTAGGCGCATCTTCAAGCTGTCTTAGGTCTAGCTTTACAATATTTTTTCCTTTGATGTCTTGAATGCTATCAATGATCAAATCATTGAGCTGCTCGACGGGATCAGTTTCTTTAACTCTTTTAGGTGAATTCAAATTTTTATTCGCGTAATTTAAGTTATCAAATAGTCCAAAATTGAACTAATGAGAATCGGACTTAAGTTCTCAACTCTTTCTAATTGTAAAGCTCAAATCCTGTTTTTATTATTAGCTTTATGCAATACTAGATATCTGCCGATTTTCGATTAATGAAGTTACGATATATTACAGTTATATGAGCAATATTAGTAACACTCTTTTCATAGGAAAGGTTCTTTTGCGGTACAATAGCTTGGATTCTACTAATCTAGAGGCTCAGCGGATGCTTTCTGAGACACCCAAGCTCATAGAAGGCACGGTCATAGTCGCTGATAATCAGACGGCTGGAAAGGGGCAGAGGGGCAATCAATGGGCGAGTCCATCAGGCCAAAACATGCTTTCTTCCTTCATACTATACCCTAAACATTATCAGCCTAAACAGCAATTTAATCTAAATATAATAGCTAGTCTCGCTATTCTAGACCTGCTCCAAGATTTGGGGATAAATGGCGCCTGTGTGAAATGGCCAAATGACATTTATATTGGCAAGAAGAAAGTGGCTGGTATTTTGATACAAAACAACCTCGCTAATCAACACATCGTATCCACCATCATTGGTATTGGTCTGAATGTAAATCAAACTCAATTTGATGCTTCCCTACCAAACCCAACTTCTATAAAAAGTCATCTTTCCGTAAAGGAAGATTTAGACCTAGAGTATATACTAGATCGAGTATGTTATTTTTTGGAAAAACGCTATCTCCAATCTAAGTCAAAATTGGGAAGTCAACACTTGCGCTTAGACTATACCAATCAAATGTTTCGTATCAATGAAGTCGCTAGCTATATGATTGACGAAAGAGCTCAAGCTGGCATAATCGAAGGCATCGATGAAATGGGAAAACTAATCCTTAGGATGGAGGAGCATCTAAGGGTTTTTGATTTTCAGGAATTGCGATTTTTGCTATAAGCAAAATTACTCCGCAAATAAAAAAAGGGAAAGGTGTTTAAACCTTTCCCATCAATTATATTAAATATAATTTTAGAAATCGTGCTAATAATTAATTAGCCATTTCTTTTAGTTTCTTAAGTGCACGAACCTTTACTGCTGTTGATGCAGGCTTAGCCTTAAACATCTGCTCTTCCTTAGTGAATGGATTGATACCCATACGAGCTTTTACAGCTGGTTTTTTCACAGTCTGAATTTTAAGTAAACCAGGAAGAACAAATTCTCCTACTGATTTTTTGTTAATGTGTAATTGGATTAATTCACTCAATGATTCAAGTACGCCGTCTACTTGCTTTTTTGATAATTCATTTTCCTCGGCAATTTGAGCAACGATTTGTGTCTTAGTGAATCTTGTGTCGATTGTCTTTCTTTTTTTTCCTGCCATAATTTAATTCGTTTTTAGAAATGTTAGTAAGTGAATACTGTCATGGTTTGCTTCACTTATTTTTTACGCCCAAATATATGGTTTATATAGCAATATGTAGTGAATTGAGTATGATTCTTAAGTGAATTACTATAATTTATGTACTGTATTTAAAGATTATTGACTGTATAAGCCAATCAATCTTCAATTTTAGCTAATTATTAGTTAATTGAACAATTGCAATTTGTTTTCTCTACACTCAAAAATGGTTATTTATTACTGTATATAAAGGGTAAAATCACCTGCCTGCTTCTTAATTATAGCATGATTCTCCCGAAAAATATATGGTTTTCTGACCTTATGAATTACACATTTGTAGCACCAGAGGTGCGGTACATTTGTAGCGCCAGCGGCGCGGCACATTTGTAGCACCAATGGTGCGGTACATTTGTAGCGCCAGCGGTGCGGCACATTTGTAGCACCAGAGGTGCGACATGTTTGTTATACCAGCAGTAAAATAAAATCATGATTATTTATGGAATCGGATTTTACAAGACGTCTTTAATATGTATCCATTTTTAAAATTAAATCCAAGATCAAATGGCCAATACATATACACAACTCCTTGTACAACTCGTGTTCGCAGTAAAGGGTAGGCAAAGTTTAATAACAGAATCCATTCGCGAGCCCGTACAAAAATATATTTGTGGAATAATAACCAACAATGGCTGCAAACCATTAGCCATTTATTGCAATCCGGATCACATTCATATTTTGATAGGATTTGACCCTAAAATTTCCATTTCAAAATTGACCTGTCTCGTAAAAACCAATTCCTCCAAATGGATAAACGAAAATAATATGACAAAGAAGAAATTTTCTTGGCAAGTGGGTTATGGTGCATTCTCATATGTTAGGTCTCAACTAAACATGGTTGTCAATTATATTTTGAATCAACCGATCCATCACCAAAAGGTAACATTTGAAAAAGAATATCTCGAGATTCTAAAAAATTATGACGTTGAATTTGATAAAGAATATTTGTTTGATTTTGATATTTAAAATATCGCATAAAACAAACGTTTCGCACCGATGGTGCTACAAACATGCCGCACCGATGGTGCTACAGACGTTTCGCACCGATGGTGCTACAATTGTTTCGCACCGATGGTGCTACTAATGTATCGCACCGATGGTGCTACTAATGTATCGCGCAGCTGGCGCCGCATATGTTGCGGACAAGGGATATGGAAGGTGCACCTTTTTGGTGCAGTCCGATAGGACGGTAGCGAACCCTGGAGCAGCCCGGTGCCGACGCTCTTCAGTCGGCATGGCCCCAAATCAGCAAAATCAACAAGAGGGAAAAGAGCAAGAGGGAAAAGAGCAAGAGCAAAATAAGCAAGAGCAATCAGCAAAGACAAAGACCCAAAAAAATAACCCCAGCAGATAATCCACTGAGGTTATAATATATCTTTTGTTTTGTCCTATCGCTTCTATTCCAATCCTGAAATCCCTTGTACCAACAATGACACTTCATTGTGTAATACTTCCACAAATCCTTTTTCAATAGAGAAAGTCATCTGCTCGCCACCTGACTTGGTAATCTTTACACCACCTTCTCCAAGAGAAGAAACGATAGCGGCGTGATTGTTCAAAATCTCAAACTGGCCATTGATGCCCGGTACTTTCACTGCTTTGATCTCACCGGTAAACAATTCTTTATCTGGACTAAGTACTGTAATATTCATGTTTATATTATTGAATAGTTTAGTAATTTTTTTGAGAAATGCGAAATCGAAAAAAACGATTTAGCATTTAAAATTACCAAACTATTATTATTGAATAGCTCGGCATTTTTTTTTGAGAAATGTAAAATCACATTGTTGCAAAAACTAAAACCTGCCTCTTGATTTGGCGAGGTACAGTTTCTTAGCTTAGTTGCTATGAGCGATTTAACATTTAAAAATTCCGATCTATTGTTTTCAAAAATTACGCTTAAGCTTCAGCCTCAGCCAACATTTCTTTACCTTTCTTGATCACATCGTCGATAGTACCTTGTAGGTTGAATGCCGCCTCTGGGAACTCATCTACTTCACCATCAAGGATCATGTTGAATCCACGGATCGTCTCTTCGATCGGTACCAATACACCCGGGATACCCGTAAACTGCTCTGCTACGTGGAATGGTTGTGACAAGAAACGCTGCACCTTACGCGCTCTAAATACGGCACTTTTATCTTCTTCAGACAATTCATCCATACCTAGAATCGCGATGATATCTTGTAGTTCATTATATCTCTGTAAGATCGCTTGTACTCTACGCGCCGTGTTGTAGTGCTCGTCACCGATGATCGCAGGATCAAGGATACGTGAAGTAGAATCTAGTGGATCCACCGCTGGGTAGATACCTAGAGATGCAATTTTTCTATTCAATACGGTCGTCGCATCCAAGTGGGCGAAAGTAGTCGCTGGTGCTGGATCCGTCAAATCATCCGCAGGTACATATACCGCCTGTACAGAAGTAATCGATCCACGCTTGGTAGAAGTAATACGCTCCTGCATCAGCCCCATCTCTGTAGCCAATGTCGGTTGGTATCCTACCGCTGAAGGCATACGACCTAGCAGTGCTGACACCTCAGAACCTGCTTGTGTAAATCTGAATATATTATCTACGAAGAAAAGGATATCCTTTCCACCTTGAGGATCCTTGAGGTCACCATCTCTATAATATTCTGCCACTGTCAATCCTGACAATGCCACTCTTGCACGAGCCCCAGGAGGCTCGTTCATCTGTCCGAATACTAGTGTTGCTTTTGAGTTCTTCAAGGCTTGCATATCTACCTTATCCAAATCCCATCCACCTTCTTCCATAGAGTGCAAGAAATCTTTACCGTAGTCGATAACGCTTGATTCCAAGAATTCTCTAAGTAGATCGTTCCCCTCTCTCGTACGCTCTCCTACTCCTGCGAATACAGAGATACCTTCATATGCCTTGGCAATATTGTTTACCAGCTCCATGATCAGTACCGTCTTACCTACACCTGCTCCACCAAACAATCCAATCTTTCCACCCTTTTGGTATGGCTCGATCAGATCGATCACTTTGATCCCTGTATATAGTACCTCCTTCTCTGTAGAAAGGTCTTCATATCTAGGCGGCTTACGGTGGATAGCTCTAGCGTCGTCCCCTTTAGGTACTTCACCGATCCCATCGATCGCCTCTCCTACTACATTAAATAATCTTCCTTTGATGGCATCACCCACAGGCATCGCAATCGCTTTACCCGTATCTACAGCTTCCATACCACGCGTAAGACCATCTGTAGAATCCATTGAGATTGCTCTTACACTATCTTCACCAAGGTGCTTTTGTACCTCAAGTATCAGTTTTTCACCATTTGCTCTTGTGATTTCAAGGGCATTCAATATTTCTGGAAGTTTTGAACCTTCCCCAGAGAAACTCACATCCACAACTGGACCGATTACCTGCTTTACTTTACCTGTATTTGCCATAAATTTTACTGGTTTTAGACCTTCTTATAAAAATCGGTGCAAAGATAGCTTATTATCTAGCATATTCCAACCCATAGAGCGGTGTTTATTCGAGGAAAATGGTATTGTTTTTAGGTGCATAGAATGGATAAGCCACAAGGCTTAGGCATTTAGTAATAAGTCCTTTATGCACACAACTCAAACAACTAATAACCAGACTATTAGGAGAGGTATTGAAATTACCGGCTGTGAAGCATGTACTTCCCTGATTAGCGTTGACCGCTTTTGCGGTTAATTAAATATACAATCAGTTAGACAATCGGACAAATTTGAACCTGAAGGTTCTGCTGTGCATAAAATGGAAGCGGGCTCAATGCCCGATCCATTTTAGGTTG
>CALIEI010000253.1 GCA_938022165.1 uncultured Saprospiraceae bacterium
GGAATCACCGCTCCATTCATTGTCATAGAGACAGAAATACTGTCAAGGGGTATTTGATCAAAAAGCTTTTTCATGTCTTCCACCGTATCGATAGCGACACCTGCCTTACCTACATCGCCAACTACTTTGGGATGATCCGAATCATAGCCGCGGTGCGTAGCCAAATCAAAAGCTACAGAAAGTCCTTTCTGACCTTGCTGCATATTGCGTCGATAAAAAGCATTGCTTTCTTCAGCAGTAGAAAAACCAGCATACTGTCGGATCGTCCAAGGGCGGTTGGCATACATCGTACTGTATGGTCCCCGGGTATAAGGGGGCAAGCCCGGCTTATCTGCTAAGTGACCTGCCCCTTCAGTATCTGAATTAGAATAGTATTTTTTGATCGAAATATTTTCCGCACTTTCCATACGTTCCCCATCATCCGGTTTATCTGATGGGAAGTATTGAAGGGGCCTATTCTTATAGTCGGGTCGCTGCATACAAGCTTTTTCCCAAAGATAAGGAACTTAATATTTTATATGGCCTCGAATCTAACGGGTAGAGAAAATTTTACACGGACTGGTCTGCTTCTTTGCTTTCCAGGAATCCACTTTGGCAAGCTCTTTACTACCCTTAAGGCTTCCGCTCCACAACCGCCGCCTATATCTCTTGCTATTTTTTCATTTGATATCGAGCCATCTTTTTCTACCACAAACTGTACTACGACAGTACCATGGATACCATTTTCTATCGCTATAGTTGGATACTTGATTTTAGACAACACATATTTGAGCAATGCTTTATTGGCACAGGCTTCCTTTTCTTTTTTGCTGCCGTCTATATCTTCACATGCATCGAATCGAGGCATCTCATCGGTAAATGTTACTATCTCATCCACCTCTGGTTCTTCTATGACAGGTTCTATGATCACAGGCTTTTTGATAGGTTTAAATGCTTTTGGCTTGGGGGCTACGTAGACAATTTTTGTGTCGGGCTCTACCACCGTTTTTATGAGCTCTACAGGTTTCTCTTCTATGAAATCTACATCTTCTATCGGGATTATTTTTTCACTCACTTTTATGACTGGAGGGGGCAACTCCTTTGGTTTTTCTTTTGGATAACGAGTGATAGGGATGTCTTCATCGATGTCCTGCATGATTGTTATTTTGACATCTTTTGCTTTTGTTGGATAAGTTGTAAAATTAAAAGCGGCTAGCGTAGCTGCCAAGGCAACTATGATCCCCAATTGGAATCGCATTAAATAATTCCCTTTCAGTCCTGAAATATCTTGACGTTTCATCTACTAAGATTTTGTTGCGCACGTATGCACAGGTGAACAAATGTGACCAATGTCTTGGCTACTTTTCAATGATGTTGTCGACGGTATCTTTGAAAACAGTATCCACGTTAGAAAGCGTTTCTTTTTCCAATGTTTGCAATGGGATGCTGCGACTACGGGTAGTTCTAGGCTCGCAAGAAAATAATGTAGCTCCCATTATGATTAGAACAAGTATGACTTTCATAATTGTGGTATTTACAAGTCTAGATTACTTATTCTCGATTTTTGGTGCACGGTTTAAATTATAAATGATGAATTATAAATTATAAACGGCATTTTTATCGTGTTCACTCTCCACTTTCCACTCTCCATTTTCAACTTTTTAGTTCTTCATTTTTTAAAAAAGCCATTAGCAATAAGCAGCTAGCTGTTAGATGACTTTTCTAAGTATTCATATGCTATTTCATAGTATAAGCTATTCACCGAATTGGTTAGCACTGCACTTTCCACTCTTCATTTTCCACTCTTTATTTTTCT
Organism: uncultured Saprospiraceae bacterium; assembly: GCA_938022165.1. GTDB lineage: Bacteria > Bacteroidota > Bacteroidia > Chitinophagales > Saprospiraceae > JALZVN01. The sequence continues at coordinate 1,796 of CALIEI010000253.1, forward strand.
ATTTTCATCTTTTTAGTTTGGGGCCATGCCGATGATCCCGATTGCCATCGGGTCGGCACCGGGCTCTATCGGGGTCCACGTTCGTTTCCGTGCTGCGCACCGCCTATCAAAGATAGTCGCCCTATCGATCCCTTGTCCGGAAATAATTATGAATGCATTTAATTAATTATGAATGATGAGTGATGAATTATTAATGCAGCTCTTACGTGTTCAAATTAGAGCTTAGAGGAAATTCTTAAAGGTAGAATTGTTCTAGGTAGAACTTAAGAAAAATTGTGAACGATGAAATCTTGAGCCAAAACTGCGCTTTTAACTCTCCATTTTCAACTTTCAAGTCTTCCACTCTTCCGCTCTTTACAAAAAAAGACTACGATTGGATTTTACTATTGGAACAATTTTGCTCATTCCAAAATTTGATCTCCTCCTTATACGCATCGTATAATTCGAAAAATTCTGGTATGCACTTCGAGGCGAAAGCGGTAGGTGCATTGGTAAGTACACAGATAGCGATATTCTCTTTTCTGTTGACGGCTATTTCGCTACGGTATTGATTGACGTAACCACCGTGGTATACGAGTTCGCCTTTGCTATTCTTTTTGTCTAGGATTCTCCAACCAAGTGCATAGTGTGCATCCTTGATGCCTCTCCAACGTTGGAAATATTTTTTTCTATTCTTGGCATTTACTACTGGAGTGAAAACTTCGTCCAACACTTCATCAGAAATGATCTCGTCATGCTGTCCCAATAAAAGTTGTAACCACTTAGCCATGTCTTCGATGCTGGCATTAACACCTCCGGCAGAAGTGGCATTGTAGTATTTAGAAGATATTCTAGACGGTCTCCAACCTCTCTTGCTATGGTAATGAGGCAATGCTACATTGTCACAAGAAGTGATGTCTTCTTTTTCGGCTGAGGCGTCGTACATCTTGAGTGGTCCGAATAGTTTGTTATCTAATTGATCTACATAGTTGATCCCGGTACTACTTTGGACTACATCCTCTATGATGGAGTAGGGGGCATTGCCATAACTGTAGTATTGACCAGGTTTGCCGATTGGTTTTAGTAGTTCCAATTTTTCTTTGATCATATTGATATCTCTTCCTTTCTCCAGCATATCTGTATAGGCGTGATATGGATAACCGCAGGAATGTGAAAGGATATGTTTTACTTCTGCCTCTTGTGTATATTGCTCATCACATAATTTGAAATCTGGTAGATGCTGGGTGAGTTTATCGTCAAAGCTAAATTCATTTTCATGAACGAGCACTCCTGATAAAATCGAAGCAAAACCTTTAGATAATGATCCCAGCCTAAAGACGGAGTTTTCATTAACGAGTTCCTTTGTTTTTTTATTTCTATAGCCAAATCCCTTGGTGTACACAATAGTACTGTCCATCACGATAGCAATAGCTGCGCCTGGTTGGTTTACCCTTCTTAGGATGCGTTGGGCTTCTATTTCAAAATCTTCTAGAAAGTTTTCTTTGATGGGGTTTACTACGTGGTGAATTTCCGCCGTAGAAGTCTCTGGAACATTATTATTCTTTGGGTCTGAATCCAGCATGCCTAGCATCAAACCAAACCAAACCGTGAAAGTAGATATGTACGTTAAATTCATTAAATAACAATGTTATAGGCAAGAAACACCCTTAGCTATTAAATATTGCCACAGTTGTCTCTTTTGACATTTTTAGTCTTCTCAAAAGAGGATACTGCGCAAAATGCATTCCAAATCAATTTTGGCAAAATGACGGAAGCGCATCTGTGCTTGATAATAACTTATTTTTGATGGTCTTTCGGAAGATAAGGTGCAAAAATAGCTTTTTTGTACACATTTCAAAGAACAATTTTATTTTATAATTTATTGAATAACAATACAATACAATTGTGAATCCGGTGGACTCAATGGCAACTCTTGAATAGCGGCCTTAAACTTGCCTATTTGTCGCGTAGTCGTTCAGACGGAGCTCGACAAGCAGAGCGCGTAGAGGCAAATGATCGCAACGGCACGACGAGTGGGAATGGCCAGCGCATGGCTCGGCGTATAGTGTAGAGCATGGTCATGGGAGCGATAGCGACATCATGATGACCCATAATACGCAAATAACAAGGTATCTTAATTCACCCCTTTATAAATAATTGGCGCATGAGTTTTCAAAGCAGACTCATACTTAGTAGTCGAATAATAATATTAACCATTGAACTGGGACATAGCTCTTCCTGCTCCGATAGTAGCATAGGCTAAGATGGCATCGCAGGCTTTATCCTTTAGTGGGCCTATGGACTGCTGTTCTTCGATAGCCCATTCGCCAAGCACAAAATCCACTTGTTTGCCCTTGGTGTAGTCGCTCCCGATGCCGAAGCGTAGGCGAGCATAATTATTTTGGCCAAGCATCTTGTCAATATCTTTGAGGCCATTGTGTCCTCCATCCTTTCCCTTGGCTCTCATCCGCATTTTTCCAAAAGGTAGGTTGAGGTCGTCTAAGACCACCAATAGATTGGACATTTTGATTTTGTGCTTTTGCAGCCAGTAGCGAACGGATTTGCCGCTAAGATTCATATAGGTGTTGGGCTTAAGCAAAATAAAGGTCCTCCCTTTGAATTTGAATTCAGCTATGGCACCAAGATTTTCGTTTTTGAAACTGACTTCTCGCTTGGCGGCCAAGTCGTCCAAAATTTCAAATCCTATGTTATGTCTGGTATTGTCATATTCGGCGCCAATATTACCTAGGCCGACTATCAGATACTTCATGATATCAGGTTCTATAGTTTTGGGTGAAAATAGTCTTTTGAGAAACGCTATCACACTTAAATAGATTTCCGCAAAATTAACAAAGCTTTTGATATTAAAAATTGGCGGCTTAATTTACCTTTGACAAAAAGGTATAATATGCAATTAGATGAAAATGAATACCCAGCATACTTTGGGCGTTATATATCATTAGCTGATTCTTCGAAGTCTTTGGTTGATGAGTTGAAGCACAGCTTTTCAGCGGATATTGATTTTTTGCAATCTATCGGTGAAGAAAAGAAGGACCATAGCTATGGGGAAGGAAAGTGGACTATCGGTGAAGTCATGCAGCATCTAATAGATGTAGAGCTGGTGATGGCGCATCGTGCATTTAGGATCTCTAGAAAGGATGAAACTCCACTTCCAGGTTTTGATCATAATAACTATGCAGTAGTTGCTGACGTATCTCAAAAGCCTTTGGCGAATCTGTGTGAGGAACTAAAGACAGTCAGAGATGTTACTAATCTGCACTTTGCACATCTCAATGATGAGGAGATGAAGCGTATGGGTACTGCGTCTAATAATCCTATCTCGGTTAGGGCTCTTGGATATATCATAGTGGGACACATAAAGCACCACATCAACATACTCAAAGAGCATTACTTATAAGCGTGTATGTCAAAACTGACTGATAGTTTAAATTTTATTTCGAAATTGACGCCAAGACGAGTAGTCAATGTGGCCAAGATATTGAGTTCTTACTACTATACACGTTGGGCTGGGAAGCCCGTGCAGTGGGGGATGCCGATGACTATATCTATGGAGCCGACTACTGCCTGCAATCTAAAGTGCCCGGAATGTCCATCTGGATTGCGCGCTTTTTCTCGTCCAACAGGAAATCTGAAGATTGATTTTTTTCGAAAGACAATGGATGAGTTGTCTAAAAATTTGTTATATCTCATTTTTTATTTTCAAGGAGAGCCATACATCAATCCAAAATTTTTGGATATGGTAAAGTATGCTCATGATAAGGGAGTGTACACCATCACGTCCACCAATGGTCATTTTTTGAATAATGAGAATGCCCGTAAGACGGTAGAATCAGGCTTGGATAGGATGATTATCTCTGTAGATGGGACTACTCAAGAGACCTATGAAAACTATAGAATTGGTGGAAGATTGGACGTAGTGCTGCAAGGCGCACGCAATATGGTGGCAATGAAGAAAAAAATGAAGTCCAAGACACCGCACCTGATATTTCAGTTTTTAGTAGTCAAGCCAAATGAACATCAAATAGAAGAGATCTATAGACTGGCTGATGAGATAGGTATAGATGAGGTCAAGCTGAAGACGGCTCAAGTGTACGACTATGAGCAAGGCAATGAGCTCATTCCTACCATAGAAAAATATAGTAGATACGCCCGTCAAACGGATGGAAGCTATAGTATCAAGAATAATCTGTCCAATGAATGTTGGAAGTTGTGGCACGCTTGCGTGATCACTTGGGATGGGGTAGTGGTGCCTTGTTGTTTTGATAAAGATGCTACACATCGACTAGGGGATCTCAAAGAAACCTCATTTGCTCACCTCTGGCAGGGCGAGGCTTACCAAAATTTCAGAGCTCAACTGTTAAAAGGGAGAGATCAAATCGATATTTGCACCAACTGCACAGAAGGCTGTAAAGTGTGGGCCTAGGCCTATACATATATGATTTCAATATAATAAATGGTAAATGTCGTGTTAGGACATTAAAAATCTGTTTTAGGCCTAATTACCCGTTAATTTATTTTGATTAACGACTAAAAATGGTCATCTTTGTATGTAGTGCATTGACGGCGAAACACTATTATCCCTAATTTTATCGTAAGAATTCATCTTGACAATTCGTTTGTTTAAAGATTTTTCACACACTCCTAATTATTACTGCTTTTATAAACTTGTCTAGCATTTAGCTTAAGTGCTACATAATGTAAAACCAGTGAACGCATTAATATTGGAGTTAATTTTAAAGTCTATTAAATGATGATGTTTAAAACAATCGTTTCTGGGTCATTAGAATTTGGAAACCAAAAGACGTACGACAAGGTGTTCAACATGTTTTTACATCGTGTTGAGAATTATTACAAAAACGACTTGTTCGTTGAGTTTGAAGAGAGTTTCGATCCGGAAGGATTTCAACTTATCATTCCACGTACTGTAACGGAAAGTTCATCCAAGATTTGGAAGAACTCTATCGATCTGTTAGAGTATTTGGCTCAATTTGCTTTTGCAGGGAGAGTGATAGCATGGATGGTAGAAAGCGGTAAGATTATCAACGAAGCTACTATTGAACCTAAGTGCGATAAAGTGGCTGTTCAAGCATTCCTCAGAGGTCGAGCGCAACTAGGCGAAGCGGGTAAGGAAAAAGAAGCTCTATCTTCTTTCGATAAGGCTATCGCAAAATATTCTCGCCATGCTTATGCGTATGAAAAGAGGGGATATGTGAAAATGCAATTGGAGGACTTTAAAGGAGCTGCTACAGATTTCAAAAAAAGTAATGCGATCAATCCAAATATTCCAGAACCTTATGTTGGCTTAGGTAAGATCAAGATGATGGACAAGGATTATAACAATGCAGTATTTGACCTTACGAATGCTGTGAAAAATTCAATCCCTTTGATGCCGATTTATTGGCAAGCTAAGAGAATGAAAATTCAATGTCACTTGGAGCTTAAGCAATACAACGAAGCCATTGGTGACCTGAAGATGTTCTGCAATAGAAAATTTAATGCAGACGATCCTAATTATAAATACATTGATTGGGCACACTTCAACTATGGTAAAGTACTATTAGAAATCGGAGATTCTCAGAAAGCACTAGATGTGTTTAATCAATCCGTTGAGAAAACCGATAAAGAAAAATCTGACATTTATCCAGACTTTTTAGTGTACAGAGGTATAGCTAGAAAACAGAGTGGTAAATCAGGATATAAAAAAGACTGGACCCAAGCCGCTGAGTTTGGATCTAAAAAAGCGAATGAATTGCTTCAAGTAAGCGATTAGTTTAAGAGCAATTGAATTACACAAAACTACCCACTTGATCATTATTTTGATCGGGTGGGTTTTTTTATGCAGTGTTTTATTTGGCAGTCTGCTTTACTATGAGGAAGGCAAACCTATATTTAAAAATTGACGTTTTGAATGCGATTGATTTATAAATGGCTATACAGTCTATTTTTAAGCCCTGTGGTTTCTTGTTGCCAAAAAAAAATTATATTTTAAAGTTTAGCTTAAACATTAAATGCAACATGGAACCTACAAGAATATTTGATTTTCTGCCATACCAATTAAAAAACTCCCCACTTGAAAGAAGTCTTGGATACCGATATGAAGGTAAGTGGACATACTTCAGCACGAATGAGGTCAACGAAATAGTGCAAAAGTGTAGCCAGGGCTTGCGAAAGCTTGGCGTACAGAAAGGAGACAAGATTGGCCTTATCGCCTATAAAAATAGACCGGAATGGCTAATGATGGACTTTGCACTACAGCAAATCGGTGCTATAGTGATTCCTATATATCCTACTATCAGTTCAAAAGAGTACGAGTATATATTCAATGATTCTGGTGCTAGTTATTGTTTTGTAGGAGAAGGTGACTTGTATGATAAAGTAGAACAGGCGGCTCTAAAAGTCCCTGGATACAAGAAGACCTATACTTTCGATAAACAAAGTGGAAGGCCATACTGGAAAGATATGTGGTCTGATGAAGGCGCTGATAAAGTGAGCGCTATCAAAGATCAAATAAAACCTGAAGATTTAGCTACTATTATCTATACCTCTGGTACTACTGGAAACCCTAAAGGGGTGATGCTTTCTCACCATAATATAATTAGTAATGCTTTTGGGGTAAGAGAAGTTCTCCCTATAGAAAATGGGAAGGTTGCTTTAAGCTTTTTACCGATTTGCCATATTTTCGAAAGAACTGCAGCATTGACATATGTGTACCTAGGTATATCAGTAGTGTTTACAGGTACGGATAATCTTGGTGGAGATGATGGGGATTTGAAGGCGATCAAACCACACTTTTTCACTACGGTTCCAAGATTGTTAGAGAAAGTATACGAGAAGATTTATAATAAAGGATTACAACTTACAGGCACTAAAAAGAAATTATTCTTTTGGGCTTTGAGCATGACTGACGATTATGAATATAATGACACCCATTCTGGTTTGGATGGCTTGAAAAGAAAAATTGCGGATAAGCTTATTTTCTCTAAATGGAGAGAAGCGCTTGGTGGAAATGTAGAAGGCATTCTTACCGGAGCAGCACCTTGTCCACAGAAAATGTTGCGTGTCTTTTCCGCTGCAGGTATTCCAGTAAGAGAAGGGTATGGCTTGACAGAAACGTCACCTGGTTTGACGATGGGAAGGTTTGTAGGAAAGGGGGCGATGATTGGCACTGTTGGACCCGTGTTAGAAAGAGTAGAAATCAAAATAGATGCTTCGGATGGAGAGTACCTAGAAGGCGAAGGCGAGATTTTAGCTTATGGTCCGAATGTGATGATGGGGTACTACAACAAGCCTGAAAAAACAGCAGAGGTGATGAAAGAGATTGATGGACGCACTTGGTTTTGTACTGGTGATATAGGAAAGTTTGTAAAAGATAAAAATGGAACAAGCTTCTTAAAGATAACTGATCGTAAAAAGGAATTATTAAAAACGTCTGGAGGAAAATATGTGGCACCAGCACCAATAGAGGGAAAATTGAAAGAAGACTTCTTGGTAGAACAAGTTATGGTAGTTGGTGATAAGCAAAAATTTGTTTCTGCTTTAATAGTGCCTTCGCCTGATGCACTTAAAGATTTTTGTGCAGAGTGTAACGTCGCTTGGACAAGCATGGAAGAGGTCGTAAAGTCGGAGCATGTGATAAATAAGTATCAGCAAATTATAGATAGCGCAAATCCAGAATTTAGTCATATAGAACAAATAAAGAAGTTCGCTCTGCTACCTACTACATGGGATCCTAATAAAGAAGATGGAACGGAAGCGGAATTGACACCTACCTTGAAATTGAAGCGTAGGGTTATCACGAAGAAGTTTGAAAAACAAATTGCTGAGATTTATAATGTATGATTGTTTTTTTTAGATTATATTAAAGAAAATTTTGATTTCAACCGGGTTTGGTTGAAATTTTCGGCGTTTTAAGTTGTTTTTGCCAAATTTAACATAAGTTGGCTAAATTTTTGACGCTATAGCAGATGAACACATCAATGAGTAAACTTAGTATTCATAGCATACATTTATTTAAAATGCTCTTCTTGAGTATATTTTTGCTATGTGTAGTCTCCTCATGTATACCAGATAATCCATCTGTCATAAGTCCTGAAGATTTTTCAAACGCAGACCAAGAAGTATTAGGTGACCAGCTCTGGAAAGCAGCTATTGGCGAGGACAGTCCTTTTGATGTTCTCCCAAAGGAAGAACATCCTGTATTGTATGATCATTTAGAAACCCTATACAGGCAATCTTATTTTATCTTAAGAGCCAAGCAAGGGTGGTCTACTGAGAGGGATTGGAAATTAGCAGTTTTCCGAAGCGATAACCAATCAGCTTTTTCCTTCCCAGGAGGAAACATGATGATTTCAACTGGAATGTTGGAGTCCTTTCGAAAAGAATATGAGCTTTTTTACATGATGTCTTTCGAAAATTCACTTATGGATACGGGCTATTTATTCTCCAATTTTATATCCTTTATAGAAGATAGTATTGATATTGAACGGCTCATAAATGAAGAAAATGAGGAGACTGCTCTTTCGCTAGCGATAGAAATGTTTGACCGACTAGAATTCAATGCACTTATAGTAGAAGAAATTGACTTTGCTGCTATGGATTGGATATGTCAAAGTAGTAATTTTAGAACAGACGGCATCTCAGCTTTCATACCTAGACTCAATGAAGATTCGCAATGGTTAAACTCTCGAATGTCCTCGCTGGATAGAATAGATTTTGTAGAAAATAATTTTATAGAAATGGATTGTAGCAATTCCTCTAGAGCTACTGCCTTAGGTAATAATTATTACGTTGAAGAGATCCTACCTCTGCTAAAATAATTAGTATTGAGTCCACTCCGGAAACTAGTGGATTGAGAAAAAGTCATTTTGTGCTTTCGTGAGTTTTCGGAGCCGACTCAGTATTCTTTTTTGTTTACTAACGCCCCATATGAACCATCAATACAGAAATGTCAGATGGAGATACACCACTTATTCTACTCGCTTGCCCTAAGGTGCGTGGTTTTATAGAATTGAGTTTTTCTCTGGCCTCAGCAGACAAAGAATCAAATGTTGAATAATCTGTTTCTGGCTTAAGCTTTATATTTTCAAGTCGATTCATTTTATCCACCATGTCTTGCTCTTTGCGTATGTAGCCTTCATACTTGAGTGTTATGGTAGCCTGTTCGATTTGTTCGGTATTGTAGTCGTCTAGATATTGATCCAGTTCTGGAATCAAGGGTCTAAAGTCATCCAAAGCTACTTGTGGTCTTAATAAGAGCGCATTAAGTTTTACTTTTTGGTTGATCTGTGAAGTACCCTTTTCCTGAAGCATTGTATTGACAGTCGCAGGTTCTACACTTGTATTTTTAAAGTGCTTCAACAGCTCATTGGTCTTTTCAACTTTTACCTCCACATTAGCTAGGCGCTGGTCCATGTCTTGTACGCCAATTTTTTTTGCCAAATGCGTCAAACGTATATCAGCATTGTCTTGACGCAAAAGTATTCTGTACTCTGCGCGCGAGGTAAACATTCGATAGGGCTCATCTGTACCCTTGTTGATCAAGTCATCTATAAGTACGCCAATGTAGGCTTCTGATCGAGTGAGTACAAAAGGATCTTTCTCGTTTATTTTGAGATGAGCGTTTATACCAGCCATCAATCCTTGACAAGCTGCTTCTTCATAGCCAGTAGTACCATTGATTTGACCAGCAAAGAAAAGATTGTCCACTAGCTTAGTTTCCATATTTGCAGATAACTGCGTAGGTGGAAAATAATCATACTCGATGGCATATCCAGGTCTAAACATTTTCATGTTTTCAAAGCCTTGTACTTTTCTCAAGGCTTCATACTGTACTTCTTCTGGTAAAGAAGAAGAAAAACCATTTACATAGATTTCACAAGTATCTCTTCCTTCAGGCTCGACAAACAACTGGTGTCTATCTCGATCAGAGAAGCGATCTATCTTATCTTCTATTGATGGACAGTATCGTGGCCCTTGACCTCTGATGCGACCATTGAACATGGGAGATCTGTCGAAGCCTTTCTTGAGTGTCTCATGTACTTCGGGTGAGGTATATGCTATATGACAAGGCAGCTGATCTTTTAGCGGCGGAGTATCTGTAAAGGAAAATTTTCCTAAATCTTCATCCCCAGGCTGCAGATCCATTTTTGACCAATCCAGACTTCTTCCATCTATACGAGGCGGTGTGCCTGTTTTCATTCTACCAGACTTAAAACCTAAGTCATGCAATTGCGCAGTGATGCCTTTCGAAGCACGTTCGCCTGCTCTTCCTCCACCCAATTGTTTTTCACCGATATGTATCAAGCCATTCAAGAAAGTACCATTGGTCAGTACCACGGACTTTGAAGGAATCGTAATTCCCAATCCTGTATGCACTCCAACTGCACGGCCATCTTTGACCACTATCCCCGTTACCATCTCTTGCCAAAAATCAACATTCGGCATCGCCTCCAGCTTATTTCTCCATAATCTAGCGAACTGCATTCGATCACTTTGAGCACGAGGGCTCCACATAGCAGCTCCCTTAGATCGATTGAGCATCCTAAATTGGATCATGGTATGATCCGTGACTATACCCGAATATCCGCCGAGCGCATCTATCTCACGCACGATCTGGCCCTTTGCTACACCACCCATCGCCGGGTTGCAAGACATCTGGGCTATGGTCTGCATGTTCATTGTAGCCAACATCACCTTAGATCCCATTTTAGCCGCCATGGCTGCAGCTTCACAACCCGCATGCCCGGCACCAACAACTATCACATCGTATTCAGGAAACATTCATCTCAATTTTGCTACAAAATTACGCAATTTCACCGTAGTAAGCTACCATCTTGCAGTTCTTACATCTTAAAGTCATCACTCAGGACAATAAGTTATAGATATTTAATATTGTTATTCGAGACTAGAATTTGTAACTTACCATGAATACTCCGATATCTTTAATTAGCCTATTTAAGCATTTGAAGAATCACAGCTTTATAATAATACTAATAACTCTAATAAGTGTGTTGCCATTCAGCAGCAGCTACGGTCAGTTAGATGACCCTACCACACATAATATTGTACCCAACCACAGCTTTGAAAATTTTAGCGGCACTCCGATAGGCTGGTACTATAAGGGTGCACATTTTGACAATGTTATGCGATTCTGGAACTCACCCACTAGCACTTCACCTGATATTTTCGGCAAAAGTGTCCGGGTGCCCAATAGCTGGAAAAATAAAGGATTTGGAGACCAAACCGCTTTTCATGGTGAGCGATTCGTAGGCATTACTCTTTATGGATGCAGCAAGGGAAAGCCGCATTGCAGAGAATATTTACAGATTCAGCTAGAGGAACCTTTAGTAGTTGGTCAGCGATACAAGGTTCAATTTTATGTCAGCCATCTTCCTAGGTCAACCTATTGCAACAATATTGGAGTTCATTTTTCAGAAAAACAATACGAATTCAGGACTGAAGAATTGCTTTCCTTTGAGCCACAAGTTATCGAAAAGAACATAGCTACGGTATCTCCAAAAGGTTGGAAAAAAGTGAGCCAAGAATTTGTGGCTACCACGCCAGCTTCATATTTGATTATCGGTAATTTTAAGGACGATGAAAATACACAGACTCGTCAATTGCCTAATCAGGATTTCAATTATTCGTACTATTATGTAGACAATATTTCTGTGGTCAAAAGTAAACCACTCATAGAAGTACCCATTCACTCCAATGAGTTGCTAAACAATAAAATCAAGGCAGGAGAAATTATCGTTTTAAAAAATATTTTCTTCGACCTCAACAAATCAGAATTACTTCCTCTTTCATATGTCGCCCTCATGGATCTCATAGACTTGATGAATACGAAGCCAAATCTCCGCATCGAGATTAGAGGCCATACCGACAATCAAGGAAACAAAGAATACAATCAAGAACTATCCTTTAAGCGTGCCAAGTCTGTAGTCGATTATCTTATCGCACAGGGTGGCATACGGCATACCCGTTTAGAATTTAAGGGCCTTGGCGATACCTTACCTTGCTCCTCAAATACATCCTTGGAAGGCCGCCAGCAAAATAGGAGAGTAGAGTTTCGGGTGCTCAGTGAGTAGTGAAAAAGCTGCTAGCTGTTAGCAATTAGCTGCAAGCTTTTTTATTAGTCATTGCATATTGATCATTGCAAATTAATAGTCAATCATTGATCATTGATCATTAAATTTTCGTGTGCTCAGTAAGTAGTCTTTTTATTTTATGGGCGTACCATACCATTTGAAAAAAAATGGTATGTCGGGTGATCCGCTTCTATTCACAGCGTTCTACTCCTCTTCAGGTTATGTCTAGCGGCGTATTCGCTCTTCGCTCATCCACCGCTAGCCATACCTTCAGTAGTCGTAGTACGCTATTCATATCGCTTCTCCCCCTTACGCGGGCCGTTACGAAATTGGGAAGATTTTTCTTGGAAGCCATTTGTCACGATTTTTGAAAAAAGAAAAATCGCGCCAAATGGGATATTTCGTTGAATTTACCCAGGGCTGCAAGCCCTGGGCTATTATATTTCGCCACGTTGTGGCTTTTAAATTTTACACAACATCTTCTAGCCTAAGTATTGTATTAATCTCTCACGGTCTTGCAAAATTATTTTAGTGGATTGGAAGCAAACAAAAATAGATTTTTTAATAATTGGTTTACTGTCGTCCCTTCTGGCACAAGAGGAGCAGACTTGCAGGGCTAAACATTAATCATTAAACATTAATCATTAAAAATTGATCATTGATCATTAAATTCTAGTGAGTATGCACTTTTGAAAAACGGACATCGGGAACGCTTGTACAGGTGGAATAGTATCTCCATTCATAATAGTGTCACCAGTGACTTCCCCATTCATTTTGCCTGAAAAGATTTCCCATATTAATGAGTCCCCCCTTTTTTCGATGAACGTTTCTAATAGGTTTCCCATCACTTCAAAACGTTGCACCAGTTTGCCACCTAATAGGTAGGCGTCTATCTCAATGCTATTTTGTTCATCTATTAAATAATGTCCCTTTTCAGCATCGATAGTTTTAAGTACATAACTACGAGTCC
>CALIEI010000254.1 GCA_938022165.1 uncultured Saprospiraceae bacterium
GGTGAAGTAGTTGGCTTTTAATTATTAATGGTTAATGGTTAATGGTTAATGGTTAATGGTTAATGGTTAATGATCAATGTGCAATGATCAATGTGCAATGATCAATGTGCAATGATCAATGTGCAATGATCAATGTGCAATTTGCAATAATCAATTTGCAATGTGGAGCGAATAATTTAATGAAAGCTTACCTTGTAGCTAATAGCTAGTACCTTGTACCTCTTAAATATATTCTCTGAAAAAAAAATTAAACATCTACATTAGCATACTTAGCGTTTGCTTCAATGAATGCTCTACGCGGTGGTACTTCATCACCCATCAACATAGAGAAAACACGATCTGCTTCTATGGCATCATCGATAGTAACTGCTCTCAATGTCCTTGCATCTGGATCCATAGTAGTCTCCCAAAGTTGTTCAGCATTCATCTCACCAAGCCCCTTGTATCTTTGTATTTTGACAGTAGTATCATTTTCTCCCTTGGAGTAGGTAGCCACGGCATTCTGTCGCTCTTCCTCATCCCAACAGTAAACAGATTGTTTTCCTTTGCGAATTTGATATAATGGCGGAGCGGCAACGTAAACAAAACCTTGCTCCACCAATGGCTTCATATATCTGAATAAGAATGTCAAAATCAAAGTAACAATGTGGCTACCATCGACATCGGCATCACACATAATCACAACTTTGTGATAACGTAGTTTATCGAGATTGAGCACTCTTTCTCCATCCTTCTCTTCAATGCTGACTCCAAGTGCGGTGAACATGCTCTTGATCTCCTCGTTTTCATAAATCTTATGTTCAAGCGCTTTTTCTACATTTAAGATCTTACCCCTTAGCGGTAAGATGGCTTGAAAAACACGATCGCGCCCCTGCTTAGCTGTCCCACCTGCAGAATCTCCCTCTACAAGGAAAATCTCACACTCTTCTGGAACTTTAGATGAACAATCAGATAATTTTCCAGGCAAGCCTCCTCCAGCGAGTACATTTTTTCTTTGAACTAATTCACGTGCTTTGCGGGCAGCATTTCTAGCTGTAGCGGCAAGGATAACCTTATCGACTATACGCTTAGCCATCTTGGGATTTTCCTCCAAGAAGTCTCTTAGCGCTTCTCCAACTGCACGAGAAACGATACCTGTAACCTCTGAATTACCAAGCTCGCCTTTTGTCTGTCCTTTGAATTGTGGCTCAGGCACCTTTACCGATACGACAGCTGTAAGCCCTTCTTTGAAATCGTCACTTGAAATCTTAATGTCCTTTAATTTATTAAAGAGACCATTTTCTTTTCCGTATTTATCAAACTCCCTAGTGACAGCGCGTCTAAAACCGGATACGTGTGTACCTCCTTCTCGAGTATTAATATTATTTACGAATGACTTGATAGATTCTGAGTAAGAGCTATTGTATGTCATAGCTACTTCCACTTCTACGTTGTCTTCCTTACCCATAACATGGATAGGTGTATCTATTATTTTAGTTTTGCCTTCATCCATGAAAAGGACAAATTCTTTCAATCCTCCTTCCGAGAAGTAATCTACTTTTTTGAATTCTCCATTTTCTTTTACTCTCTCATCAATAAGATAAAGTTTGAGCCCTTTATTTAGGTAAGAAAGCTCTCTCATCCTTGTAGCGAGAACATCAAATTTATACTCAAGTGTTTCGAATATTTCGGGATCTGGCGTAAAAGTAATGGTAGTCCCTGTTACATCCGTAGTACCTACTTCTTCAACTTTTGTTGTAGGCTTTCCTTGTGAATAAGATTGAGTGTAAATTTTACCTTCTCTGTGTACTTCCGCTTTTAATGAAGATGATAGCGCATTCACACAAGATACCCCTACCCCGTGAAGACCACCTGATACTTTATATGTGTCTTTGTCAAACTTACCTCCGGCATGCAGAACGGTCATTACTACCTCTAAGGCTGACTTTTGTAATTTCTCATGCATCCCTACTGGAATTCCTCTTCCGTCATCTGTAACAGCTATAGAGTTATCTTCTAAGATACGCATAGTGATCTCAGAACAATGCCCAGCCAAGTGCTCATCAATTGAGTTATCTACTACCTCCCAAACAAGGTGGTGAAGTCCTTTTGTATCAGTAGATCCGATGTACATACCGGGTCTTTTTCGCACTGCTTCAAGTCCTTCTAGTGCTTGGATATTATTCGCACTATAGTCTGTATTTTTGATTGGTTTCTTTTCTTCACTCATAATCACAAAAATACGAAAAAACGTCCATAAAAAGGATATGTCAAGAAGCATAAAAGGCTAATTATCTAAATAAAACACATCTCATAAACACCTGTTAATGTGGTTGTTACAAAAACAATCAAACATTTCACCCCCAAAACTTACAATCGCTGTCAGAAATTGTAATTTTATCAGGTGCAAATACAAATTTCATTCATTTCGACAATACTGATATTGCTGAGTTTTTATGTAAACGCTCAAGATTATTTTCAATCTCATTTCACGATTGAAGATGGCCTACCTAGTGACTATTGCTATAATTTAATACAAGATGACGAAGGATATATTTGGATAGCAGCCCAATCAGATATTTGCATTTTTGATGGCCATAATTTCCAAAAAGATATTTACCCAAACTTGGCTAAAAACGAAGTGACTAAGTTGTTAAAAGATCCCTATGGTAGGATATGGATTAATTCATTATCAGGAGCAGTGTTCTATATAGAGAACAAAGAAATATTTCAATATAAATATCCAGAAAATATTAGTAACGAAAAAAGAGTAGATGTCAGCATAGACATTGAGGGAAATTTGTGGATATGTGAGGATTATGGTTTTGCAGCTATTGGAGTAGATACAGAGACGCTAGAAATAAAATATAGGTTCAAAACATTTGATGACCATGTTCAATTTTTGAGTTCCATGGGCGTCTTCCCAAAAATGGAAAGAGTAAGGAATGATGAAAAAAATCAAACTTATATAAGTGATGGTAAAGAACTTACATTAGGTCTTTTCACTGTTCATGATTTTTACAAAAATCAAAAAAAATACGATGACAGTACAAGTATATTTTATTTCAATGATGGCTTCTACGTTAGAGATCAGAACAAAAACACAGTAAGGCGTATACTTCATAATTTTAAAGATATAGTGCTTACTGAGCCTAATGACTTTGACATTGACAGGGATGAAAACTTGTGGATAGTTTATAGTGAAAGAATTTTTTTAGTCAATAACCCAACAAGCCCAGATGCAGAAATCAGAGAGGTGTGCTCAGAAAAAAATATTACCAGTATTATAATTGACAACCAAAATAATATATGGTTTTCGACTTTAAATAAGGGGATTATTAAATTAAGTGCATCTGCATTGCATACCATAAAAGATTACAATGAAAGAAAAACGTCTACAGTAATCAGTCAAAATGACCGTATTGTATACACCGCCGGTTCAAACTCCATTGTTGTCCTAGATCAAAGTGAAAATATTATTAGTGAATACTATAATGATGATGCTGCGGACTATATATATGATTCTGACAGTTGGGATGAAAAAAATATTTTAATCAGTACGAAACAAAGTTTACTAAAATTAAACTTAGAGCAACAAACTCTCGACACTTTAAAGTATATCTTCAATATTAAATCCACATCCGTTGACAAGGATAATATTTGGGTAAGTACAGGTACTACCAATTTTCTTTTAAATAAAGATAAACTGGAATTAAAAGAGATCCCTCCATGTATAAGATCTTATTGCAACCAACCAATATCACCTTCTAAAGCATATATCGGTACTATATCGGGCTTATACCTTACCGATAGCGAAAAACTGAGTACAGTACAAATAGAGCCCGATCTCATTAAAGACTATATTACCTCACTTTACTTGGATAAACACTCTTACCTCTGGGTAGGTACTTATGGTAATGGAATATATGTACTAAAGGAAAATAAACTACATCAGCATATTCCTAAACTTCCGTCTAGATATGTCAATAAAATTGTAGGAGCTAAAAACGCAGTATGGGTCGGCACAAACAATGGTGTAGTAAAAATTACAAAAGTGAACGGCCAGCTCATAATGAAAAATTTGAGCAAATCAGATGGATTGTTTTCTAATGAAGTTAAAGATATTTTTCTGAACGAGAACCAAGTATTGGTAGCCGCTGGAACAGGCTTATCCATTTTAGATCAAAATATCAAATTTGATGATGATATTCCTTTACTAAGAATAAGTACTGTAAAAATAAATGAGCAAGATACGGTGACTCTTCAAAACTACAACTTATCTCCTGATCAACGAAATGTAAAAATCTCATTTACTGGTATTCATTTTAAAAACCCTAACTCAGTTGAGTATAAATATAAAATGCAAGGAGTTGATTCTGACTGGGTAGTTACTAAACAAAATATTGCCCAATATCCTTTTTTAGCCCCAGGAACATATTCTTTTTTTGTTAAGGCTAAAAGCTCAAATTCGAATTGGTCTGACTATCAAAAAATAACATTTGAAGTTCCAAAATATTTCGTTGAAAGTAATGCTTTTAAAAGTTTGCTTGCTATAATGATATTTATTTTGATGCTGCTGGGTTTTATTTATTATCATTATCAGATAGATAGACGACAACAGTTTAAAATGTCTAAAATGACAGCTTTAAGAGCACAAATGAATCCACACTTCATTTTCAATTCACTCAATTCGGTTCAAGATTATATCCTAAGAGACAATAAAAGAGCAGCGAATAAATACATTTCAAAGTTTAGTAAACTAATGCGCTATACTTTAAATGCAAGTGAAAATGAGTTTACAAATTTGAATTTAGAATTAGAAGCATTAGAGTTGTACTTATCCATAGAATCCATGCGATTTGACAATACGCTTCAATATCAGATAAAGGTAGACCAAAATATAGACCAAAGCCAATACCTAATCCCAACAATGATTTTGCAACCTTATGTAGAGAATGCTATAAAGCATGGTCTTATGCATGCTAGCGGAGAAAAATTTCTACATATTAAAGTAGATAAAAAAAATAAAGGCCTAAACTTTGAAATAATAGACAACGGTATAGGAAGGGTAAGCTCAAAGTTTATTAATTATCAGCTCGAAGACAAGCCAACTTCAAAAGGTACCGCTATAAATCAACAGAGAATTGACCTTTTGAATAAAAGCTATAATGCAAAAAATACAGTTACCTTTCAAGATATTTACGATAACAAAAAGAACCCTACAGGAACGAAAGTTGAAATATTTCTTGAATCTTTTAAATTCATATCATGACACTGCGAACCGTAATTGTTGACGATGAACCAACAGCTCGTAGAACGCTGCAAAACATAATTGAAAACTATGCGCAAGATGTAGAAGTAGTCGCTGCTGCTGAAGATGTATTGTCAGGAGTAAAAGCAATTAATAAATTCAGCCCTGACTTGGTTTTCCTAGATGTAAGAATGCCTAATTACACTGGTTTTAGTTTAGTAGATTATTTTGACGAGATCAACTTTAAACTTGTTTTTACTACTGCCTATGAACAATATGCTCCTAAAGCTTTTAAAGCTGGCGCTACTGGTTATATACTCAAACCTATAGATATTGATGATTTGGTAAAAGTATTGGATAAGGTCAAACAAGAAATAGCTGATGAGCAACTCAACTTTAAAGTAGATGACTATAAATCTGTTTCTTATAACCGCGATACGGGTGTAGTAATTTTACCATCCTTAGGGGGCTTAATCCGTGTACATGTCAATGAAATACTATACGCAGAAGCAAAAGGACGGCAAGTAGAAATTGTCATTAAAGAGGAAAAGAAACTACTCGCCAATTTAAGCTTGAAATCCTTCATCAATATTTTTGAGAAAAGTACCTTTTTAAGAATCCACAAGTCTTTCGTAGTTAATTTTATACACATTAAGAGATACAGCAAAGGGAAGGATAGTTACGTTATACTCTACAATGATATGTCCCTAAATGTTGGAAAAGTATTTAAAGAAGGGCTCAGTGAAATAATTAGTTATTTGCCAAAGTAGAATTATATTTTAGCAAATCCACCAAAGGGAATAATCCTATTTTTAGCATCCATCAAGTTTAAAAAATAGTATCCTGTCTCTAAAGAGTTAAGAGAAATTCCTTCTTTCTGATAGATTCCTTTTTTGACTACCTTCCCCAAGCTATTTACTATTTCATATGGAGCACCTTCAATTCCATTAGATAAAAATATCTGATCGCTTGTTGGTGAGGGATAAACAAAATGATTTGATTGATTGTCTACAAGATTATCGACATTCACAAAATTTACATCTATCATATAGGTGCTGTTGGACACCTCCTGCCCAAAGCCAATGCCTCCACAAACCAAAATCGAAGTAGGTCCAATTTGAGCTACCTCCCTATTATCCATAATTGGAAAATCAACAAAATTTTCTTCTAGGTTATCTGTAACAGGATCGAGTTGCAATATTCGCTCATAAGGCTCTACGCCTAATCCACTATTATAGCTGATTCCATCGTAGTTATATGCGTCTTCAGATCCGCCAATCCAAAGCGGAATTTGACCATCCCAAGAAGCAGCGCCCATTCTATACCCAATGGCATCAAATGAAGTCCTATGCGACCATGTGATTTCAGCAGGGTTGCTTGGATTAATTACTCCTTTTCTAACTACATTCGAAAAACTAAAATCTCCTCCACTTATTCTAGCTCCACCGGAATAGTAAATAGTGTCTCCAACGATGACTCCAGAAGACCCAAATACCTTATAAGTACTATTGTTAGGCACAGGTGTGCCAACTATCCATTCATCATTGGTAGGATTATAAATCTGTACATCTGGAACATTGGTCGTATTGCTCCAACCAGTGACTACATAAATCAAGCTATCTCTCCATACCGCTTGGATATGATCATCGATAGGCACTGGTATTGGTGTCGCATCTGCTAGATACGAATCAGTAGCAGGATCGTAGACGTGTACCAAATCAACTGATATTTCAGAATCATCTGCAAATACTTCGTAGCCTCCAATAATGTATATTTTGTCTTTTACAAAACTTGCTCCAGCCGCTATTCTACCATTGCCTGAAGGTAAGGGAGCTATAGATTCCCAAGTATCACTTCCTATTGTGTACTTAAAAGCCTTTTTATGTATTCCTGAAAATAATTTGCTTTCATCTAATCCAGCAAAACTATACACATATCCCTGACCATCAACTTCAGCATAAGTAACTGCTTGGTTAGTCACCGGCTCAGGCATGTCGCTCACTCTAGAAATTATTTGAGCGCTTATAAAAGTTGAAAACACAAAAAGGAAAACGATTAAAACACTTAAATTTTTCATCCAAAAAACGTTTGATTTTCTTTAGCCATTCTTCGCAGCAAAGGACTGCATCTATATCGATCTTCTCTATATAAATCATACAATTCATCTAGCTCGGATACACATTGAATTATCCCTTTTTCATCTGCCCATTTCAGCAGCCCCTTTGGGTAATTTACTCCTTTTGTCATAGCCAGATCTATGTCCTCCTTTGAAGCCACATTTAAGAACAAAGCATCAGCCGCTTCATTGATCAACATGATTACTATTCTATCTGCAATCACTTGCCCCTTTTCTTTATCTTTATTAGGATTTGGTTTCTCCACACCCTCAGTATAATCATAATAGCCTCTTCCCGTTTTTCTACCATGATAGCCAGCTTGCGATAATCGCTGTTGTGTAAACGAAGGTTTATATCTTGGATCATAATAGAAGGACTTGAAGACCGTTTCTGTTACAATATAATTTACATCATTCCCGATATAATCCATTA
Organism: uncultured Saprospiraceae bacterium; assembly: GCA_938022165.1. GTDB lineage: Bacteria > Bacteroidota > Bacteroidia > Chitinophagales > Saprospiraceae > JALZVN01. The sequence continues at coordinate 7,780 of CALIEI010000254.1, forward strand.
AAGTGAATGGCCCCATTCTAAAACCAGCCAACTCAGTCATCGCCCAATCGATAGTTGCTACATCTGCTACCCCTTCTTCCAGTATCCTGAGTGCTTCTCCATAAAATGGTCTTGCTACTCTATTGACAATGAAGCCAGGTGTATCTATTGCTTGCACGGTCAATTTTCCCCATGCATCAATAATAGCTCTACTCTCTTTTAACACCTTTGGACTAGTCTGAATGGCAGGAATAATTTCCACCAACTTCATCAAAGGTGCCGGATTAAAAAAGTGAATACCAATAACCCGTTCCGCATACTTACACGCTCCTGCTATACTTGCTATAGAAAGAGAAGATGTATTCGAAGCAAGAATACAATTCGGGCTAACGATCTCTTCTAAGGACTTAAAAACCGATTGTTTGATTTCGAGGTTTTCAATAATAGCCTCAATCACTAAATCTGTATCCCCAAAATTTTTAAAATCAGGCATAAAATAGATTCTCCCAAAGATTGCCTTAGCCGTTGGATCATCTATCCTTCCCTTTTCTACTAGTCGATTCAAGATCTTTAGCAACTTATCTTTCGCTTTTTTCAGCGCCTCCGGATTGCTATCACACAGATATACTTCATGGCCAGCAGTAGCCGCTACTTGCGCTATACCTGACCCCATAGAACCGCTTCCAATTACACCTACTTTCATATCTTATATTCGATTATTCAGTCTATTTATTATTTCCCTTTAAATTCCGGTTTTCTCTTTTCTAAAAAGGCACGCACCCCTTCCCCATAGTCTTCGGACATACCTGCTTTAGTTTGCAATTCATCTTCTAATGCTAATTGTTGAAAGACGTTGTTACTAAAACTTTGATTGATAGCTCGCTTGGTCAAGCCAAGGCCATAGGTTGGCATTTTAGCTAGTTTTGCACAGACCTTCTGTATTTCTTCATCAAACATTTCATCACTAACTACCTTGTAAATCATGCCCATTTTTTCTGCATCTTCTGCAGTTACTTTATCACCAAGCATCGCGAGTGCCATCGCTTTCCCACGCCCTACTATTCTGGGCAAAAAATAAGTACCTGCACTATCCGGGATCAATCCTATCTTTGAAAATGCTTGAATAAAAGTAGCAGAGAATTTTGCAATTGTGATATCGCAAGCCAATGCAATATTTGCACCTGCCCCAGCTGCTACTCCATTGATAGCAGCTACTATTGGTTTTTCAATTTTTACTATTCTTTCAATAATAGGATTGTAGTGTTCTTGCAAGATGATCGGCAAATCTGGTCCGTCTTCAGCTACTATCTCTTGTAAGTCTTGACCTGCACTAAAAGCCTTGCCTGTTCCAGTCAAGCAGATACATCGCACCTCTTCATTCTCTGCACTTTGATCCAAAGCAGATTGCACTTCAAGCGCCATAGCTCTATTAAAACTATTATACACATTTGGTCTATTGAGTTGAATAGTTGCTACACCTTCTTCGATTGTAAAATTTATATGTTCCATTATTTATTTTTTTAGGTTCTAGGTTCTAGGTTCTAGGTTCTAGGTCACAAATTACGATTCACAATTCACAATTCATCATAGAATTTGATTAACAAAATAAATCAACCTATTTCAGGGACGCACAACAAAATACAATTGATCATTAATAATTGATCATTAATTTCAATGACACTTAAAGTAATCAAATGGTTCTTCACAGCTCAGGCACTTATACTGCGCCTTACAAGCGGTAGAGCCAAACTGACTTACCATTTCCGTATTTGTAGATGAACATTGCGGACAGATGATGCCAGACTCTTCAGAGAACAGAGCGCGTTTACTTTTAGCAGCACCCTGCGGAGGCGCGATGCCGTACTCCCTAAGCTTTTGCTTCCCAGACTCCGATAACCAGTCCGTAGTCCATGCAGGAGATAAGATAGTAGTGATCTTCGTCCGTTCGAATCCATGCTCTTGCAGTGTAGCTTTGATTTCTACCTCGATCATATCCATAGCAGGGCAGCCTGTATAAGTAGGGGTAATCACCACTTCCACGAGATCATCTGACAAGATCACATCTCTTACTACACCAAGATCAATAATGCTTAATACAGGCACCTCAGGATCGGATACCTTTTCTAGGATACTATAAACATCTTCTTTGCTGATAGCTGTATTCATACTACCATTCTTGCCCTGGATAGGCACGTTGTAAAAATTGCATTTCAGCCAATAAGAACCCAAGATGCTCTGAATGTACCCCACGCTTACCGCCATCATGCGACCAAGCCTTCTCTGGAATTTCCAAACCAGCCTCTGCAAAAATATTTTTTACTTCTGCATTCCATTCTTCTGCGATACCATTTAAATCTGGTAATATACCCGACTCATGACAAGAAATTTCATAATCAGAATACTTAAAAAGTTCACCAGTATAAGACCACAAATCTTGTATAGCATTATTCATTCTATTATGGCTCTCCTCTGTTCCATCTCCCAATCTGATTACCCACTCAGAACTCCATTTGAGATGATAAGTAATTTCCTTAATAGACTTTTCCGCAATCGCTGCAAGATCTTTATCCGATGAATTCATCAATCGTTTGTACAAAGGATAGTTGTAAGCATCATATAAAAATTGCCGTAGGATCGTTTTCGCAAAGTCGCCATTCTTTTGTTCGACAAGCAATACATTTTTAAAAGCAGTAGCGTCCCGCAAATAAGCCAATGTATCCTCAGTCGTATCACCCCCTTTCATTCGAGCAGCATACTGAAAGATATTTCTAGACTGGCCCACCAGATCAAGAGCGATATTCGTCATGGCCATGTCTTGCTCCAAGATAGGACCGTGACCACAAATCTCCGACAAGCGATGACCTAGCACTAGTGCATTATCTCCAAGATGCAATAAAAAATTATACAAGTGATCTTTCATTACATGTGTTTTAGTTCGTCTGGAAGATTATAGAAAGTTGGGTGTCTATATACCTTGTCATTTGCAGGATCAAAGAGTGATTCTCCTTCATCAGGATCACTAGCAGAGATGTGTTTTGACTCCACTACCCAGATACTGATTCCTTCATTTCTTCGAGTATAGACATCTCTTCCATTTTGCATTGCCATCTCAGCATCAGCTGCGTGCAAGCTTCCTACATGTTTATGATTTAGTCCATTTTTACTTCTAATAAAAACTTCCCATAGAGGCCAATTATTCATACTAAGCTACTTTTTTATTTTTTCTATTTGCTCTTTTTTCTGCATGCGCCATCGCTGCATCTCGCACCCACGCACCTTCATCCCAGGCCTTATTTCTTGCTTCCAATCGCTCTTTATTACATGGACCATTTCCCTTCACCACATTCCAAAATTCATCCCAGTTGATTTCACCAAAATCATAATGCCCTCTTTCCTCATTCCACTTTATATCAGGATCAGGTAGCGTTACATTCAGCACTTTAGCTTGCTCGTAACATACATCCACAAATTTTTGGCGGAGCTCATCGTTCGTAAAACGCTTGATTTTCCACTTCATACTTTGTTGTGAATTCGGCGAGTCCGCATCTCCAGGACCAAACATCATCATCGCTGGCCACCACCATCTATTTACAGATTCTTGCAGCATTTCTTTTTGCTCCTTCGACCCCTTACTTAGGTTAAGCAAAATCTCAAAACCCTGTCTTTGGTGAAAGCTCTCCTCCTTACACACCCTCACCATAGCACGAGCATATGGCCCATAAGAACATCTGCATAGCGGCACCTGATTCATTATCGCCGCTCCATCTACCAGCCAACCGATACTTCCGATATCTGCCCACGATAGCGTCGGATAATTAAATATGCTCGAGTACTTCGCCTTACCAGTATGCAACTGATCAAACATCGTATCACGATCTATCCCCAAGGTCTCCGCTGCACTATATAGATACAATCCATGTCCAGCTTCATCTTGCACCTTAGCCATCAGCGCCACCTTTCGACGCAAGGTAGGTGCCCGCGTTATCCAGTTTCCCTCCGGCAGCATTCCTACTATTTCAGAATGCGCATGCTGCGAAATTTGTCTAATCAACGTCTTTCGATACGCATCAGGCATCCAGTCCTTTGGTTCGATTTTTTCTTCTTTATCAATCTTGGCTTGAAATATTTCTTCGAGATTTCTTTCCATGACTATTGTTTTTATAATTAAATTTTTTTGGGCATGTCTCCCCTCCGCAAAAGCTTCGGGGAGTCGGGCTATCCGTTCCTACACTTTCGTCGCTACACCTATTCAGTCAATCCTACAGATCGGTATTCTCCCGAAGGCTTTCGGGCTCATCCCACTCTGTAGGGACTTCATTAGGTCTAGCTCCTCAGTATACCACTTCTATCCCTCATGCATTCTAAAAGGTATTCATATTTTTAATCTGATTGTAGAATTAACTATCAAATACCCTGCAAAACAAAAATAACAAAAAATACGAACAATTGTTCGTATTTCTGCTAACTATAGCTATTTCAAAACTTTAACACTATTTGAAATCGGGTGTAAGCCATTTCAGAAGGGTTTTTTGTCACGAAATACCGCTTTTTATAGTCTTAATTCAAAGAAAAGCTACTTTTACAGACATTATGCAATCTAATAATATATAATTTGCATGATATTTGAA
>CALIEI010000255.1 GCA_938022165.1 uncultured Saprospiraceae bacterium
ACACTTCGATATGGTTCCATTTACAAATCAAGAAATTGATTGTAAAAACTTTGTTAACCAAGTTAGCTACGAAGGTTCAAACTATGCTTACGTTAACAATCATTGCGCTGACTTTGCTTATTGGTATATAATTGATTGCAATGGGGACACTATTTGTACCACTCAAGAAACCCTTTGCAATAATATTTTTTGGAATGGCGAAGATTTAGGAATTATTGGAATTGAAGAATAGACCTTACTAAGACTCAATTCAAAAAAAGCATCTTTTTCACCTAAATTGTTTCACTTTATCCTTTTTGAGATAAAGGCTATCTGTCCCATATGATTGGCTTGATGCTCCATCACATGATACCATGCCCAATGATTATTCATGTTATTATACTTAGTCATGTCAGCGAACCACTTATCATCTTTTGATTTGAGTAAACGCTTTGTCTCTTTTCTGACCTCATCCCAGATCTTGAGATAATGCTTAATAGGCTTACCCACCAATTCTGCCCTCGCCTTGGGGCCGAGTGTTTGAGCCATATCCCAATCTGCCTCATCATCATTGAACACTCTGCCTTCAAAAGTATACAGTTGATAATATTTTTCGGTGGCTGCTAGATGCAAAATCATGGCCCCTATCCTATTTCCATTTTCATCGATCAAAAAATCTGTACCTGCTTGATCCAAATTTTCTACACGATTGGTGATTCTAGTTTTTAGATCATCAAGCATACTGATCATTACACCGATCTGAGGAGAGAAACCTTTTTTAGCTTTAATTTTTATTTGCGCTTGAACATTAGTAGTGGTAAACGCACAAAGAGATAGGAAGAGCAGAGCGTTAATCGTCTTTTTCATTTTTCTTAGTTTTAGAATTCGATTCTAATATAATACAATTAACTCGTATCTTATAATTGATCATAATTGTATCTCCAAGGATACTGCGTACAGCAGTATCATAGAGCTCGGAGAGCGTCAGGACAAGCGGTGGCAGCGGTATCGATGTATAGACGCATGGATATGCGGCTATACATCGGTAGTAGCGAACGACGCGGTCCCGTCCCGAGTGAAGTGCCGATTTTTTTTATCGGCACGAAACCGAGGGATCGGGATGGCCCAAACAAGAAAAAGTGAAATAATAAAATGGAAGTAAAATTTTCAAAAGTACTTTCTATCACGGAAATAGATACGGGTCGGGATGGATAAACGCATACCCTAGTGTCTGCTTCAACTTTGCATTGGAAACAATCTTGTTGGAGCTATTGGTTTGATCAGAAAATGTAGGTGGCTCCAGACCTGCCTTTATTGTTTGAGCCACATAAAACTCCTTGCGTGTAGGATGCTGGTCGGATACGACATTAAAGATTTGTCCAAAAATTTCCTTTGCAACAATTTGGTGAAATACGGAAACACAATCATCGAGATGAACTAGGTTGATGGCATTGTTGGGATTGGGTAAATCCTTTTTACCGGCCATAAAACCTGAAGCTTTGCGACCGCCGCCTACCAAGCCTGCAAAACGTAGTATCGTAAGTTGTTTAGTATAGCTTGATAAAGATTGTTCTGCATGATACATCGCTTGCGCTGAAACGCGTGTTGGTTTAGGCGTTTGTAACTCATCTACCATTTCATTTGTCTCTGCGCCAGCATAAACTCCTGTGGTACTTGCAAAAATTATTTTTTCCACGCCTGCTTGTTCAGCGGCCTGAATGACTTTGGCTATCCTTGATTGATAACGTGGTAGTAAATTATCAGCACCTCTGCCGGGTGGAAAATTGATAAAGAGAATATCGCAATCTAGTAAGCCCGAAGGAATATCATCTTCGTCTAGATTACATAAATAAGCTTCGATATTGGAAGCTCGTAGCGTAGAAATTTTTTCTTGAGAAGTGGTGCTTCCTTTGACCTGATAGCCCTCTGAAACTAATTTTTGAGCACAAGGTAGTCCTAGCCATCCGCAACCGATAATAGAAACTACTGGTTTCACTGTCCTATAAATTCATAACAACCAATATCAGGATTGGTCGCGTCTCGAACCTGACCATCCAAATCCAGAGGCACATTTCCTAAAGGCATAGCATTCATCTCTGCCATGGACATCGTATCCAGATGGTAGTCATTGTCACTGACACTAATAAACAAAGAATCTGTAGGCAAGCCATTTAGGCATGGATCACAGCGATCAAAGAAGTCAGTATAAAATTCTTCAGTAGGCAATTCATCTACCCTGACTAAACAATTCTGCATTCGGTAATTAAAAAAGGCAGGATCTTCGAGTGGAATTCGATTGAAGAGATCTACTTCGTCCTCACGCGAACCAAAGATGATGCTGTTGCGGAAATTAGCTGTGACTGGATTTATTCTAAATTCTGTACACAATTGGTCTAGACAAAGTGCATTGGTTATCCTCACAGCGGAAGCATCTACTCCATAACTAGCCATGGTGCAATAATCAAAATCATATCTACCACCATAAGTCAATTGTACACAGTTGCCCGCATTATTGTAAAAAAGAGAATTGGTCGCTCTGATCAAGCTATGTACTCCTATCAATCCTGCTCCTGCTGTATTGAAGAATTGGCAATCGTTGACTAAAAGGGTTGCCGCAGAGTCTACTCTAGCACCTACTATCGAATTTTTGATAATGGTGTGCCGCATCACATTGCCAACGCTACCAGCACTGAATCGAACGCCTGCCCATTGGCCAGGAATATCGTCAAATTCTTCTTCGAGTCGATCGCCTTCTATGACTACCGGTTCTTCAAGAGTGCCCTCAGAAGAAAGTGTACCATTCTGGGTAAAGAATATAATACCATCATTAAAGTTAAATGGGTTGCCCTCATCATCCTCCGCTGTAGCTAGACCGCCGTGAACATGTACTTGAGCCCCGGCAGGCAATACCAATTGGCAACTATCCACCACCAGTACGCCATAAATAACATAAGGCTTGGGATCATCCCAGGTGATGGATTCGTTCTGACAACTCAATACTGAGATCTGTCCAGCCGCGGAGGTGCTCGGAATATAATTGGCGTTTTGTCCAAAAGCTTCGAGTGTTATCCTTTGGGTATTGCCATTGGTTTGGAATACCAATTCGTCATAAATAATAAAGGGACTAATACTCAAAGGCAGATCAGGGTCTATGGTCACCTCCCCAAAAATCCAAATACTGTCTAATGGGGGAATAGTGATGTCCTGAAAGGTATCATCAGAAAAGCCATCTACATTGAATCTAAATCTGGTATTGCTCGCTCCCTCCAATCGAATATCACTGATCTGTATGGGTTGATCATTGGTGTTAAACACCTTCATACTTCTTGTAGCTGAACCAAGAGTTGTAAACACAGTATCAAACCTAAGGGTATCTACCGAAAACTCAAGGCTGGCAGATGAATCTGTGATGAGATCCGTATCTCTTCTGCAAGCACTAAAGATCAGTACCAATGCGATTGCCACTACGGTAATGTAAACACTGAGAAAATGAATTTTATCTTTTGTAGGCATGAAGTGCAAATTTAACTCGTTTTCTCAATAGTTGGGATTTTAATGGTGATTTGTTGAGTTCTATACGAAAGCTCTCTTAGCAAACGATATGGGAATAGTCTTATTTTTTCCTATTGAGGCGCTAAATGTTAAAATATTGACAGATAGGTGAGACAATTTGCCCCAATTACAGGAAAGCTAGCAGAATGATTGTTAATATCTTGAGGATTATAGCCTTGCTTAGCTTATTTTTGCAAATTTTCCTGATATCTGTTGAGATTGTAATCAATAATGTATTCAGGTGTAAAACGCACTACATAAGGTTTGACAAACGCACCGATCATAGACGTAATCATTCCGGCTTATAATGAGGAATCCTCTATAGGCCATGTAGTGATGGATGTACCCAAAGACCTAGTTCGAGATATTATAGTTTGCAACAATGCCAGTACAGATAAAACGGAAATCGTTGCCTCTAATGCAGGTGCAACCGTAATATTGGCAGATAAAAAAGGCTATGGATCGGCTTGTTTGAAAGGAATAGAATTTATTAATAATAAATCCGTCAAGCCAGACATTGTCGTTTTTGTAGATGGTGACTATTCTGATCACCCTGAGGAGATGCCCTTACTGGTGGAGCCCATATTGAAAGAGAATATGGATTTAGTCATTGGGTCAAGAGCTATGGGAAACTTGGAGTCTGGATCGATGATGCCCCAGCAAATATTTGGTAATTGGTTAGCTACTACATTGATAAAGTTTTTTTACAAATATACTTTTACCGATCTAGGACCATTTAGAGCTATAAAGTACCAACAGCTAATGGACATCGAAATGTCTGACCCAGATTTTGGGTGGACTGTTGAAATGCAAGTAAAAGCAGCAAAATATAAACTAAAGTGTACAGAAGTACCTGTGAATTACAGAAAACGAATAGGTGTCTCAAAGGTAAGTGGTACTATAAAAGGTACTATCTTAGCGGGGCACAAGATAATTTGGACAATCTTTAAACTTTTATAATTGATGACATTAGCTTATTTTATATTGTCTATATATGTAATAGCACTGGTCTATATTACTATATACTGTTTAAGCCAGCTTAATTTGCTATACCATTATCTGAAGCAAGCTAAGCATAAGGCCAAGCTAGATGTAAATCATACTGAGAAGGATTGGCCTTTTGTAACGGTGCAGTTACCCATTTTCAACGAAATGTATGTTGTAGATAGACTGATAGACAAAATTTGCGAGTTTGATTATCCAAAAGACAAATTTGAAATACAAATCATAGACGACTCCACTGATGAGACGATAGAAATATCTAAAAAGAAAGTAGCAGAATATAAAGCGAAAGGCTTTGATATAAAAATGGTACAAAGGGATGATCGTGTAGGCTATAAGGCGGGTGCCCTTAAGCATGCTAACGAATCTGCTAAAGGAGATTACTTAGCCATTTTTGACGCTGACTTTTTACCACGAAAAGATTTCTTAAAAGCGACGATTCCTTACTTTGAAGATGAAAAAGTGGGTGTAGTACAAACGCGTTGGGAGCATATCAATCAAGATTACTCCATCATCACTAGACTGCAAGCATTGCAGCTAAATGTTCATTTTACAGTGGAGCAGTCCGGTAGAAAAGCGGGAAATTATTTGCTTCAATTTAACGGCACCGCTGGCGTATGGCGTAAGCAATGCATCGATGATGCTGGAGGCTGGGAGGCGGATACATTGACTGAAGATCTGGATCTAAGCTATAGAGCACAGATGAAAGGCTGGGAAATCAAATACCTAGAAAAATTTGGTTCGCCAGCGGAGTTACCCGCTGAGATGAATGCGCTCAAGTCGCAACAGTTCAGATGGATGAAAGGAGGTGCAGAGAATGCGCGTAAGCTATTGCCAA
>CALIEI010000256.1 GCA_938022165.1 uncultured Saprospiraceae bacterium
ATGGGTATAATGATGCTTCCATATGAGAACTCTTTAATGCTACCGTCTATTTCCATTGCAAATGATTTGGTAGCTGTTTTGGTTCTTATTCCGCTTTTCTGAATTTGGTATAATAGTTTTGGAGAATAAAAATCATCCCAACTGAACACGTAGCCATAGTTAGATTTTCCAATAATTTCCCCTTGTGAAGATTGATAGTCATTTACCAATTCTGATTTATTCCAAGTGAGTCCGCTTTTCTTTACTGCATTCAAATTATAGGCTAAAGGCATTGTCCAAGTAGAAACATCATAAAAAAGACTATCTCTAAATGTAGTGTTCTTTTCGAAGATGGTTCCGATTAGACGATGTTGTGGCTGATCAATAGGAACAACATATTCGCTTTCTCCTTTTTTATAGACTTTGATTTGATGTTGCGTAAGTAGGTTTACGAAGTTTTTGAGCCTAGAATGATCCATCTCTTCTTTGATTAAATACGCTTCTGATGTATTGGCACTTGACTTGTAAAAATCATTTTGGAATGATTTTAAGTCTTTTCTCAAGGAATATCCTGCTCTCTGTGTACTAAGTGAAGTGGCTACCTGATTTCGGATAGTAAATGGAAAACTCATGACTCCATTTCTAGTCTGACGTAGGTGCCCTCGTGAACTCGCTTGCTCGAAGAGAATACCTATACAGCCATTTACATCAGGGTAGGTAGATCCCTTACCATAATAGAAGTCATCAAAAGATTCTTTCGCATAGTAAAGTGAACCAATTTTATCTAATTCTTTGGCGTGGTACTTTGCTATTTCAGAGGTAAGTTCTTGATTCTTTTTTGGTGTGATTGGATTAGTCCGCGAAGGAATGCCTGGCTGAAAGAAAAAGGTGTTGTCAGATCCCATCTCGTGATGATCAGTAAGTATGTTTGGTTTCCAAGTATGGAACATTTTGATTCTACCTTGACTCTCTGGGTGTACTAAAGGAAGCCAGTCTCTGTTGAGGTCAAACCAGTAATGGTTGGTACGTCCTCTTGGCCAAGCTTCATCAAATTCTCTACCATTGGTGTCGGAATTCAAAATATCACTTTTGTGGGTGTTGGCCCAAGAAGCAAATCTATTGAGTCCATCAGGGTTTAAACAAGGGTCTATGATGACAACAGCTTCTTGCAATAGGTCGGTAATTTCTTGACTTTGGCCAGCAGCTAAGTAATAAGCAATTAGCACAGCTGCATTTGCACCACTTGATTCATTACCATGGATACTATATCCTTGATAAATGACAACAGGCCTATCGGAATTCCCTTTTCCTTGTAATATATCACCTTGATCCTTTTTGATCTGTTCTATATTTTTTTGATTTTCAGGAGAAGTGAATATTAGCCCCATTAGCGGTCGACCTTCATGACTACGTGCATATTCTTCGACATATACTCTATCTGAGCTGGCAGCCAACTCTTTAAGATAGGATTGCAACAAATCATGACTGATGTGCCAGTCTCCAATTTGCCAACCTAGATATTCTTTAGGAGTAGGAATAGAGCTATCATAATTGATATCTGGAAGGTAGTAGCTGAGGGGTTTATCCTGTGCTGATATATTTAAAACAAAAACGAAAATCAATACGGTGCAGAAAATACGTGGCATACTATTTTTTCTGTGAAGTTAATTTTTTTTAGTTTAAAATAGTACTCCTAAAAAGAACAAAGTGTACCCCAAAAAAAAGAATCCACACTTGCGTATGGATTCTTTTTACATGTAAACCTAAAATATTAATCGATCTTTAGCATACTTGCTTATAAGTAAACAAGTAGCACTTTGACTATTTTGTGATAACCATTTTCTTAGTTTGCTTCTGTTGCCCTTGTTGTATACTGTATATGTATATGCCTGGGCTAAACTGACTTGGAGTGTATCTGATCTGATTCCAACCTTGTTCAAAATTATTTTCTACTTTATGTGCCAGCTTACCGGTAAGATCATGAATGCTTAAAGTGGCATTTCCTTTTTGAGTCAAATAGAATTTGATATCTGTATATTCCTTAAATGGATTAGGATTGTTTTGTTCTAAAATTATTGGATTTTGCGGATCAATTTGCTCAACTTTCTGAAGCTGAATTGGTGTAGCAGAACCACTATTGCTAAAGTGGACGGACGGCGTAATAGATGCCAATGAAATGACTTCGCTCGTATAAATGTCTGCAAATGGCTTGATAACTAGACGTACCATGTCAGTAGGCAAGGCCTGATCAAACTTGGTCCAAGCAAAGTGAATGTTATTATTTTTTTCGAAGAAGTTACCGCGTAGTTTATTAGGTATTTCCAAGTTGATAAGTTCAACATGTTCCATGTGTAAAGTGAATTGCAAAGCGGCTAAGTCCGTTACACTTGTAGCCTTTATGTAAATTTCACTTTCTTCATTTGCCATTAAGAGTTTTTCGTCATATTGTAGAAAAAGTGTTTCATGGCTTCTTTCTGTTGTCTCGGAGTTGAAGCTATTATGTATTGCTCCATCAATATCTCCCATCTTGATCATATAAAAATCTAAGTCGATCATATTTTCAGAAAGAGCAGAACAAACATGTAAACTTGGTGCATCTTCTGCAAGTGGTTTTTCTGGATTTATAAATTCGTAGTCTTTTTCTATGAAAGTATAAGATGGGCTTGTGAAGCGATCTCGTTGAAATAAAATCAAACTTCTTATTTCAAGTAAGTCACTGATGTCAATTCTACCATTCAGGTCAACATCAGCAGCCAAGTGCTGATACGGAGTTGTTAAATCCTGTATCTGGAGTATGTGTCGCATGATTAATACCATATCGAAAGTACTTACTCCTTTTGCATGATCGTGATCGTACACAGGTTGAACTGTGCAACTTGTGCCTTGTGGAATCTCCCCGAAGCTGTACACCCCGTATTGATCTGTATGATGGACTTCTGTTTCTGATAGAGTCAAGTTGATCTCCACGTTTTTCATTGGAATACCTTCTAGATTAAGTACCTTCCCAGCTACTGCTACCGCATTTGGTCTAAGACCGCAACTATTAGCTGTGTCAATCAAGTTGATCATGTTTGAACAAATCGAACTCGTGCCGTTTACAGAAATGGTTTCAATAGCGAACTGGTTAAGACCTAAATCTTGACAATCTAGTAAAATACTTTCACCAATAACTTGTGTAAAATTGGATGGATTTACGAAGCGAATGCTTGCAATACTATCGACATTTATCAAGTTTGGATTTTCAAGAACAGCAGAAGGCTCTACTAGCAATAATCCGTTTTCTCCGATTTCAATGCTGACACTATTGCATAACGCCGAAGGAGAAAAGTCAACAACACTTATCAATAGATTTTGTGTCAGAGTATTACCACAGGCGTCTGAAGAATTAAAAGTGATGGTATGTGAACCCAACGGGTAAACTCCACTAGCATTGTTGCCATTGACAAAGATGTTTGGCATTTCAGGCTGATCACCATCACTAAAAAAGTCAATTTCAAAATTTACATCATTGTCGTCTGAGCAATTATCCATGATAGTTGCATCTATCACATCTACTTGCACACTTTCACCAGAAAAGATGGTGACATCTTGGCCTTGTGGGAAGCTTGCAAAAATAGGAGCTCTATCATCTATGATTCTTAAATTTTGTGTTACACTGTTT
>CALIEI010000257.1 GCA_938022165.1 uncultured Saprospiraceae bacterium
AAGCCAATTGTAGAAATAGATTCTATTTTTTTTAGAAATTCCGCTCAGGTAAAGATGGGCTTTAGGTTCGAAGGAGCAGAAACTATGTACTCATGGAATCATAATGCCTTTCAAAAATATGAAGAAGTAATTCAGTTAAAAAAAAGTGGAATATTGTTTGCTAAAAACGTAAAGAAAGATTTTATTGAAAGTGAACTTGTTCATCTTTCAGTAATAAAAGTAAACACCTTTCTTGATGAGGCGGGCATAAAAATCACACCTGAGGCTAATGAGAACTACTCTGGCCAAGGCAATACTACATTAATTGATCAAATCAAAGGCTCATTTAATTTTCGAGATGGCAATTGGTGTGGATTTCAAGATTCGCTGATTCATATTAACTTAGAATTAAAAGAATCTAAAAAAATAGAAAAAGTATTTATTTCTACTCTAACAGATATTACTTCTAGTATCTTTAAGCCTATCAGTTTAGAATTATACATAAATGGTGAAAAAATTAAGGAGCAACAATGGAGTGCAGAAAAGAATTTAGGTGTAAAAGAATATAATATCATACCTCTTTCTTTTATGCCGACTTCAGCAAAGAGTATTTCGCTTAAAATAGGAAACATGACTGAGGTTCCGAAATGGCATCCTAATAGAGGAGCCAAACCTTGGATATTTATTGACGAAATAATTGTAGATTAGTGGCAGAACTTATTGGTAGACTTCATCCATTGATTGTGCATATGCCCATTGGGATTTTAATCCTAGCCTATATGATGGCATTGGCAGGTTTAACCAAGCGCTTTCAATACTTGAATACCGCCCTCCCTTTCATTTTGATGATAGGTATTCTCACCTCTATCCTTGCATTCTTCACAGGGTGGGTAATGCCAAAAGAAGGAGAATTTGATGAGGTCTTAATTGGCTGGCATTTATGGTTGGCAGTGGCTATGACGGTATCCAGTGTAATTGTTTACTTTCTCTGTACAGCCAAAAAGAAATCGCTGAACAAGTTGTTTGTTCCTTGTTTTTCGATCACTATGGTTCTTCTAAGCATGACTGGTCACTATGGAGGGAGTTTGACTCACGGAGAAGGGCATCTCAGTGATCCCATTTCAGAAACTATAGCCCCGTCCAAATCTACGATAGAAGACTTGCATATCTTTAATGATATAGTACAACCAATTTTGAAAAGCAAATGCTATAGCTGCCATAATGAAGGTAAGCAAAAAGGAGGCCTCATTATGAGCACTATAGAAGGATTGCTAAGTGGTGGAGATGAAGGAAAAATCATCATAGCTGGTTTATCCACTCAGAGCCCAATAATAAGTAGAATTCAGCTCCCTTTGGATGAAAAAAAACATATGCCACCTAAAGGCAAAAATCAACTTAATGATAAAGAGATCGAGCTATTATCATGGTGGATAGATACTGGAGCAGATTTTGACAAAAAAGCTGATCAACTGGAAAGATCTGAGTCTATTGATAAGCATCTCAAAGGCTATCTAAAAAATGAAGGAGATATTGATTTGTCCAAAATCAAAAAAGTGGATGCTAAAACTATACAGTCTCTACGCGCTAAAGGAATAAGTATAGCTGACCAAAGTGAAGAAAGTCCACTTTTAAGCATCAGCCTGTCTAGAGATACTGCGATCACAAAAAACAAACTCAAAAAGCTAAAAGCTATTTCCAAAAACATAAAGGAAATAGATTTCTCTTATAGCAATGTAGATGACAAGATGATATCAATCATTGGTGGATTTGAAAACTTGCAAACGTTAAAACTTCAAGGCACAAACGTTACAAGTATAGGGATAGAAAAGCTTAGCAAACTAGATCGGCTTAGCTATTTAAATATTTATCAGACAGAAGTGGATGATAATGCCTTAGCCGCCCTTAGCAAACTAAAGGCTTTGCAAGTGCTTTATACTTGGAAATCAAATATAAGTGCAGAAGGGCTAAGCACATTTTCCGAAGCGCACCCTCTAGTAAAAATTGAAAATGGTGTGGACGATTCCATTTATGGTGATGTTGCTTTGAAGCCTCCCTCTATTGCTGTTGAGCAAGCTTTATTTAAAAACACGATTACAGTTGGCTTGAATACTAAGTTTCATCAAGTGAAAATCTACTACACCCTAGATGGCACTCGTCCTGACAGCAATAGCCTTTTGTATGAAAAACCTTTTTTAGTCGAGCAAACTACTACGATCAAAGCCATCAGTTTAAAGTCAGGCTGGAACGCATCACCTATTGCACAAAAAGTAGTCTCTAAGATTGGACATGAGATCGCCAAGCTAACTTTGAAAAAGACACCTAATAAAAAATATAGTGCTAAGGGTGCTGCAACATTGATCGACAACAAACTTGGGAGCACGATTTTTGGAGATGGCAGTTGGATTGGCTATGAAGGAGAGAATGCAAAATTTATTATTGATCTTGGAACTACAAAAACCATTAGCAGCTTGACAGTAGGCGCACTAGAAGATACAGGTAGTTTTATTTTCTTTCCTAAGGGAGTTGAGGTAAGAACTTCTTTAGATGGAAATAATTATAAGTCAGGAGGTGAAATTGATATTCCAATTTCTACAGAAACCACGCCTCCCAAGTACCAATCATTTTTAGTACCCATCCATCAACATGACGCTCGTTTTTTAGAAGTGACTGTGATTGGTGTACTAAAAAATCCAACATGGCACACTTCTCCTGGTGCAAAGTCTTGGATATTTTTGGATGAGTTTATGGTGAATTAGAAAATGAACCGAATGCAACTAGCGTAGCTTGGCTGACCAATTATTTCTTACTTGTTCTTTTTAATATTAGTACTACATCAGCTTTGGATAGTCCTTTATTCCCTCCAGAATGTCGACTGATGACGACTCCATCATTAGGTTGATAAGTATTCCAATAAGAATAAGTAGTATTAGAAACATTTCCCGGATCACTTGCCTCGTATAGTACAAGATAATTTTCATCCTTGGATAAAATTGCTTCATCAATTTTTTCTCTTGAGGCAACTTCAAATTTGTGAGGATATAAAGCTGCAAAGTCACTTTGATTGAATTTTTTTGAAAGAGAGGCTTCACATACCAATAGCGTTTTCTCCTTTAATAAGTGACCATATTCTTTTGGTAATTCTTTAGAAGGGTTTTTCCATTTATTCATATTTCTATACATAAATTGACTGTGCATAAGGGCAAACGCAAAATCAGCTTCTGAAAAAGCATTGGCTGGAAGTCGGACTTCTAGTAATAATTTTAAGGCTTTCCCTTTTCTAAAAGACATTGTAGTTTCTGACTTTCCCGATTCGATAGTTCTTTCTATTTCTGCAACAATTGCTGTTTTATTAGCCCCAATATATTTATAAGCTTCCTTCTTCTCCATGAACTTATAATTCATTTCAAGACTCCAATAATTCTTAACGGCCTGTTTTATACCACTGTTGAACCTTTTGGCCAAGTCGTTTTTGGATGGCTTTTTATGACCAGTATAATCCATTACAAAAACAACTTCTGTAAAATCATTTCCTTCTACTGCATGCAAATTAAATGGAAAGGCTGTTGTCAAAAGACATAGGAGCATAAACAATGAAGTAGTCGAAAATTTCATAATATTATTTTTGTTATATGTTACAAAAAAAATGAATACATAAGTATAGTCCAATAATTATTCCAAGGCTAACTTATTGTAGATCAATAATCTAATTTAATTACTGTTCGCTTCTTATGCATTCTATAATCTTTTGACTTTTCGTTCAAGTCAATTTGTATAATATTGGAATGACGAGAAATGTTATTCAAGCATGTATTTTCAATTTTTACGGTATTGATGTTCTCTTTTATCTTACCCAAGCTTCCTTTAACCTTTATATGGTCTCTTATTATTTTCACTTCCATAATTTTGAGCTTTGCAGACTGAGAATTAAATTGAAAACTCGTATTATGTACTAAGTAATTTTGCATACGCTCGACATTTACTTCAGAAGTCTCAATATCAAGTGTTTTAGAAAAATCTTCTAAATCAAAAGTAATATCAATTTCGAGTACACCTTTTGAATCTGTGATATGAAATATCGCTATTGCCACATCGTGTATAGGAGTAAATATTCCACTGACTAATATTGTCGATACAAGAAAAAGTATTTTCATTTTAATGTATTATTTGTTTCCTATAAACACTAGTGCCATCTTTAAAGGTGATTTGTAAAAGATATAATCCAGATGAAAATCCCTTAAATTGAATCTCTCTAGTTTCAGATCTACTGATTATCATTTTACCATCCATAGAAAATACATTTATCGTTATTGTCTCATTATTTGGCCATTGTACTCTAAAGTCTCCATTGGATGGATTTGGGCTGACAATAATTTCTTCCTCATTTAAATTCACTGTTGAGGTAGTTATTCCATCACAGTTTTCATCTATATCATTTCCTTCAATCTCTACAGCTAAAGGATTAATTGCAGGGTTATTATCATCACAATCAAAGGCCTCTAAAAATCCGTCATTATCATTATCTACCCCCATTAATGGATCATTATCATTTTCGAAGTCTTCGCTTATGTTGCCTCTTAAACATCTTGGTATTTGGGGGAATGTGGAGGTGATTACATAGAAATATTGAAAAGTCTGCATCCCATTTGCAGTAGGAATTGTAACTGAACTTTGAAGTCCATTACATTCATCTAAGTCTCCCTTACCACAAATGAATTCATAATCCCTGGCAAACTTTCCTGTATAAGCGCCACAAGGTTCAGTGATATCGTCTCCTGGTCGTAATCCTGATCTTAATTGAAAACTCGGAAGCAATTCTTTGATATTGCCATCAGCATCTGGCCCGAATCTATACAAGATTGGAAAGCCATCTGATGCCCATCCTATATGTAGTGGAGTATCAGGAGTCTCAATAGTGGTAGAAATACCAGTTACTTCATTATCAACGTAAGAGAACATATTGCCATGATAGTGGTATCCTTGCCCACCTGTATGTGCGGAAGCGCAATCAAGACCAACAACATCAGGACCTGAGCCTTGATTATTTGTTGGTTCAAAAACCCAATCCCAGTTAAATTCGCCCGTATTTTGGTTTTCGAATATGAATGGGGCAGCTGGTGCTGGAGCGAAAATTACTCCATTTTTTGCGACGCCAAAATACCTAGCTGGTCTACCGTTGTCATGAACAACATTGGTGATATCATTTGCTAGAGTAGGGTTTAAATTTACTCCAAAATCATGATGTGTCTGGGAAGGCATTTGGTTAGCGCTATTATAGCAATACTCGTGATCAGGAAAATTATTGGTATATATCCTTCTCGTATCTCCTTCTATGTATTCATAATAAACACTTGGTTGATTAGGTATTTCGCAACAACCAATATTAGTAGTGCTCAGCGTATTGTCAGATGTACAATTATCTTCACAATCGTCAATTCCTAGTTCAGTTCCATTTTGGATACCATCTTTACAAGACCATCCAATCCTAATTACTTGTGCTTCTACTTGCATGGCATCCAAGATTTCTTCTTCAAGCACAGTCATATTGCCAAGAAGATTGTTTTCTTCCAAAATATCATCTGCAATATTGTAAAATTCTATACTTCCATTTTCATCTTCTATGAGTTTATAGTTCTCATTTCTGACTGCCCAAGTTAGTATATTTCCGTCTTCATAGTCGGTATAGATATAGGGACGATTAAGTTCTATTTCACAGGAGAGTAATGGTTTTAAACTCAAGCTATTATATATCCCTCCATTTAATTGCTCTCCAGTAAGTTCAAGAATAGTGGAGTATAAATCAGTAATATGATTGAGACTACTATCTACTTCATTAACTCGGGAAACGCCTTTTCCAGAAATAAAAAGTGGTACTCGGATGCCCCCTTCGTACATAGTTCCTTTAGAATGACTTGAAGGGAAATTTTGAATAACCCCGCCAGGAGTTCCATTGTCACCCACAAATATAATAACGGTGTTGTCCCTCGTCTCTTGACTCATACTGTCTAGAAGTCTTCCTATTTCGTGGTCCATCGCCTCTATAGCTGCAAGGTATTTCCCTAGATTATTATTGGTATTGCCCACTGTAAATAGAGTGTCTGGTGGTATGTGAAAAGGGCCATGTGGAGCTGGATGAGCTAACCAAAGAAACCAAGGATCAGCTTGATTAGAAATCCACTCAATTGCCGAATTTGTTAGATCGGTAGTTACATATTCATCGCTAGTAGTAAGTACCCCGTTTTCTACTTTATCCCATAAATAATAATCTGATACCGAAGAAGTAAATAAGCCTTCATAATGGTCAATGCCGTGTTGCATGGGATGATCAAAATCAACTGGGGAAGAAATGTGCCACTTACCTATGACTGCTCCAGCGTATTCCCCATCTGTAGTTTTTGATATTTTGCTAAACAAAGACGGATGCTCTAAATCTAGATTTCCAGGCGGTCTCATGACCCCTGTTTTTATGCCATACTTTCCACTCATGATAGAGGCTCTAGATGGCGTACATTGAGGGGCTGCCCAAGTGTTCATAAAGGTTATACCATTCTCTCTTAAAGAATCGAGTATAGGGGTAGTAGGCATTCGAGCGTTCTGTTGATAACCATTGGTTACATCTATACCAAGATCATCGGCAATGATTAATAAAATATTAGGTTTATTCTGTTGACTATAAAGTGAAGCAGAAGAAATAAAAATTAGAAAAACAATAATGGAATTTATCTTTTGCATAAAAGGCAAATTTAAGATTGTAGATTTGTTTGCAAGGAAACGAAGATTAATCATTTTTTTAATACGATATTTGTATTCAAAGGTTTTCGAGTATTTTTTTATAATTATTGCTTCCTCTCATGAAACTTTTAATAGTTTAAAAAAAATAAATACAGATCATTTATAGTTTTCTGTCTTCTTCATTTATCTCAAGATCGTTAATACTAGCAAATCTTTTTTCCATTAAGCCATGCTCATCAAATTGCCAGTTTTCATTGCCATATTCTCTAAACCACTTGCCGTCTTTATCTTTGTATTCATATTCAAATCTTACTGCGATACGATTGTCTGAATGTGCCCAATATTCTTTTTTGAGCTTGTAGTCCAACTCTGTTTGCCACTTATGACTCAGAAATTGCACTATTTCATTTCGACCATTGATAAACAAATTTCTATTTCTCCATTCGCTATCGACAGTGTAGGCTAGCGATACTTTTACAGGATCTTTTGAGTTCCAAGCGCCTTCTGCCATTTGGATTTTTTGTTTTGCAGTTTCTACACTGAAGGGTGGTAGTGGGTGTTTCTTTTCCATTTTATCTTTAACTTTTATGACTAGGTTATTATTAATTTCTATGGGTGCAAATTAAAACTTATTTCTAACTACTTTGCCAGTAATCAGAATATCGATTTAGAGAATATAATTCAATCTAATGATTTTAGTTTCTCAATAGCTTCTTGATGTCAAAATACGCCAATTTAGAGATATAGAAGAGATATGAGGCACGGATACGACGTGCCGTAGGCGCCAAAGTGATGCAAGGGGGATGCCGCGCTAGAAGCTAAGGATGGTAGCGGTATCCTGACTGGAAGGAAGGGTAGTAGCGAACAGCCTGACGCCGCCGACAGGCATGGCGTAGCTCCCCACAAAGCTGAGTGAATATACCAAATCGTTTTTTGTCATTAAAGTCTATTGCTGATATCAGCTATGATATTATTCAGTTGTTCAAGCGACTGGAATATGTAGTACTTGCCTTGGAAACTATGCCTGTCATAAGATTCTCCTGACTGCAAATGGGATGTATGGAACTCAATTTGATTCTCAGGTTTAAACGCCTCGAAGACCTCTGATGAAGAATAAAAGGTCGAACCAAATGCCTTGATCCCAGAACTTTCCCTCACTAGTCCCAATTCTATAATCATACCTCCGATGAAGTCCAGCTCAACCAAGAGGTCCTGTCTATTCGCCTCATAAGCCTTGATGTATGTGCGCGCCAGTGACTGATACATGTCAGAGTAGGACTTCTCTGCAAGGAATGGAATGTGCCCCATGATGTCATGCCATATGTCCGGCTCATCACAATATTCAAGTTCTGCTGGTGTCCTAAGAAAACACGTTAGTGGCATTTCGTAACTGCTGATCATTTTATACCAATCAATTTGCTCCAAAATTTTACTCTCATCGGTCTGGATAAATTGATAACCGGTAAACGGTTTTATGGCCTCAGTTAAATCTTCTGCGAGTGGACGTTTATCGTGATTGATACCAAGCTTGGAGATCCCTGAAATCCAAAGTGTCGATATAGCATTTAAACTTTGCATGTCTTGAAAATGCTTTTCAAAAAGCAACTTCCAATTCGAATCATCCTGCTCGGGATCAAAATTTCTTTGTGCGGCTATTTTCTTTTGAGTCATATAGTGCTAAATAATATTTCTACAAGATATGGGAATTTGTAGTTTATTTAAGAACTATTTTATTTAATAAAATGTGGTAGGATAATTATGGGCCATGCCGATCCTTCGGTTACGCTCCGAGAAAAAATCGGAGCTCCCCTCAGGACGACACCCTGTCATCCGCTACTACCTCCATCTCCTTACAGTCGAAGGAGATACCGCTACTACCAGTTGTCCTTGTAGGGCTTCCGCCTTTTCGGCTCGCCCGTCAATTTTACAATTATTTTAGGGACAAGTGATAGCAACAGTGGTGAGTTCTCCATTATCATTAACCGTTACTCGAAAGCAGTTCCCGCTAGGAGAGGTAAGGATGATTCCATTGCATGCATTTTCCAAATAAACATCTCCGTCCTCAACCCAAACTTCAGCGTTGGCAGGATCGTCACACACCGTTTCGGTTGAAATATTTATTTCAAATATTTGATTTTCGAATGACTCAATAGTCATTTCATCTATTTGATCCATCGCTGTATTGTTGTAAATTATAGTTTCAAAAGTATTTGATGTTAAGTTAGAAGCAGTTCCAACGGAAACACCAGCATCAAAGAATTCAACTACTGTACATCCGACAGCACAAAGATCGATGAGATCAATTTCTACAGCAGTTATATTGGAAAGGCTTGATAAGTCCAATGTCAATCTAGCTGGGAATAAGGAAAGACTACCAGCAGAATAATCAAAGGAACAAGTAGTTGCAGGGGGAATAGGTATCAATTGTTGAGGAATACCTGCTTCTGTCCAAGAGTCATTACACGCTGTAGGTGCTGACGGCATCGGATTGTCGAATGGAATAATCGTTTGGCTAAATATACTAGCGGTAAATAACAGGAATAACCCTGCAAATAATAATCTCATAATTTTAATTTAATTGAGTTCAAATTTTCTAGTTTCATTAATTTTAATCTTCTAAAGAATCAACTTTACAGTCATTCCTAGTTTTGATTTTTCCACCCATCTACAACTGTGTATACCTAAGCCTTTGCAGACTAGGGCTCTGATCCAATAGGAAATGCTTTTGTGAAAAAATGAAAGGAGTTGAATTTTTATAGAACGTAGATAGTTCTATTTGCAAAACTGTTTCTGATTAATAATCTAATGTTTTGCACTTGTTTTTAAACAACATTCAAACTTAAAGAAAAATCAATCACCATAAAAATCTTGAACGTTTATTTGCAGCGATTTAAAAAGGTAAAATATATTTTTGTGACATTGACTTTTAAGTAGCATTGCTATTCATCATTTTTGATATCTTTATATGCGTTATTTTAAAAGCAAAGCTTGGATGAAATGAGCTTGGTTAATTCATTGATAATCTATTATAATATAGAATTGCTTGGGTTTAGTTAACAGATCTATAAAGTATTATTTAAAGCTTTTATCTCCATAGTTTTGTTTGGAAATGTGATAAAATTTAAGAGACGCTTGTTGTTAATCTATCTCTATCTTTACTGCTGTATTGCACTTTGATAGCAACTCATCAATTGCTGGGTGACCCGCTCTGCTGAAAAAGTTTTTATAGCGTAATCATATCCATTCTCCTTCATTCTATTGTTTAGCTCGCTATCACTTAAAACAGAAGTTATTGCCTCTGCCAATTCTACAGGCTTAGTAGGATCAATGTAATATGAATCTGGACCTCCAGCCTCAGGTAAAGATGAAACCTGAGAAGTTATTACGGGTGTCTTACTTAACAAAGCCTCTGCTATGGGCAGTCCAAAACCTTCGTATAATGAAGGATAGATTAAAGCCTTTGCGCTTTGATATATAGAGGCGAGGTGATGATTATCGTCCAAGTAATCAATGAACAATACTTTGTTTTTTAGTCTTTGTCTATTTATCAGATCTACAACTTGCTGTTTGTATTCCTTTCCTCTGCCAATAACAACTAATGGTATTTTGCAGTCAGGCTTTAGATGCTCATAGGCCTTGATGATTAGCTCTACATTTTTTCTTTTTTCTATACTGCCAACACATAAGAGGTAATCATTAGGGATGTTATATTGCTTTAGTGTCTTGTTCTTTTCTTCTTCACCCTTTGGGTGAAAAAATAGGGGATTGATACTCTGATAAATAACCTCAATTTTGTCAGGATCTATATTATAGAATCGAATGATATCCTTCTTTGTATTGTTGCTGATGGCAATTACCTTATCCGCATGGACACAGCTATGCTTAAATTTAAAATCATAAATCTTTCTATCTAAAAAGGAATAGGTCTCTGGATATACCTTGAAGATTAAATCATGAATGGTAACAATACTTTTGATGCCTGCCTTTTGTAGCTGAAATGGGATTTCATGACTTAGGCCATGGTATATATCAAGCTCGTCTTCAATCAATTGATCTATTATAGAATAGGATCTCCACAGGGGCTTTAGAGTTGCTTTTGGTAGTCTTGTCTTGTAGGCTCCGTCTCTAAAGAATGTCGTCTCAGGAGTATCTTTTATTCTTGGAGTGTATAAGTAGTATTCATTATCTGGATAAATGTTTCCGAGATTCTTCACTAAGGTTCTACTATAGTTACCTAGACCAGTAAAGTTGCAGTAGAGCCTTTTTGAATCAAAACCTATTTTCATATTTGTCTTGCCGCAAAACGGCGATTATTACTAATTAATTTCAAAAGATAATATTAAAATTCATTTTGTGCTTTCGTGACTTTTCGGAGTGGACTCATTGTTGTATGCTGGTGTTCTTTATTAAATTATTCGTTGTAATTTAATATTATTTCTTATCAATATGGTCAGTATTTCCCCTAATCTAAATTGTTTTCAACTGACTTAAAAATTCCTGAGCTCCGATGTGCATAGAGTTTAATGATACAACTTCTTCTAGCAGTTCTATGCCTTTAGTTTTATTATTCAATCCTAATTCTGCCAAGGCTATTAAATACTTTGATTCAAAAGTATTGCGCAACTGTATGTCATCATCAAAAACCAGCATTAAAGGAAGCGATGTTGCGAAGTAGTCTATTTTCACAGTTTGCTTTAATTTCAACTCACTATGTTTTTTCATTTTTATTAATAAGTTATTTGCTTCATCGAGCATTCCTAATTTCTTTAGCGATAAGAATTTGTAGTACGTTAATTCGGAGTATGAACTGACTGACATGTCAATAAAGTCCCCTTGTTCATTTGCGCTCATTAGAAAATGCGCTTTAGCATCATCATGTCTTCCTAGTAAGGTGAGTGTCATTCCTTTCCAATAATTAATATGAGCAACAGCTTGGAGAGGGTGATATTTTTCGCCCAAATTATTGGGTGTATCAATGGCTTTATTAAAACAATCTAATGCTGTTTGTGCATCACCATTTTTTATAGCACTTTGCCCTATTTTCAAATAGGCATGTGTGTATTGCTTTAACACCTGTCCTTCACCACCTTCCCAAGGATGGAAAGTTCGATTTTCTATTAGATCCAATGCTTTTTGATACTGCGCAGTGAAATTATACAAGGCCGCTAGTTCAACACAAAAGTCGTCTCGATTTATTATTTGAGTTTTTATTAGCTCTAAATCAGCCAAACGTTCTTTTGGGTCATCATTTAGTTTTTTACGCAACTGATCATATTCATATTGGATACGCATATCGTTTGGCGATAATTCAACGGCGCTTTTATAGGCTTCTCTAGCCTTTCCCTTTCCTTTATTACCATTCCAATAGGCAATACCCAGATTCCGATAAACTGTTGCGTATGTACAATTACTTTCAACTGCTTTTTCCCAAACTGTAGTGGCGTCGTCTAATCGTTTTAGGTTGCAGTAATAATTACCAAGCCCGTATGAGGCAACTGAATTGTTAGAGTCTATTTGTAATACCCACTCTAAAACAAGTTGTTCGAAAATCCTTGAAGGGAAAAAGTAATCAGATGAAGATTCTTCTATTGTTTTAAGCATTTCTACTGCTCTATCTGTATCTCCGTTCTTATATAAAAGCCAAGATCTAATAAAAATTGTCATGACTGATTTTTTCATTGGGTTTGGAACAACACCATCAGCCGGTAAGTTGCTATGATGTAACTCCAGTATCTTAAGGGCTTTAGAATAGAACCCTGCATCTGCATAATTAGATACAATGTCAATTATGGTTTGTGCATCATTTCGCGACGATTTAATAAAATTATCCTCATCTTTTGTGTGTTGAGTCATCTCGTAGTTGGCCCATTGATCTAGCGGGTCTATAGCATGTAATTCTTGCAATACATTTAGAGCAGCAGCACCTTTTTCTTTTAATACAACTGCTTTTAATACAATTGCTTTATTGTTTTGACGATTGGTGTCTAAGGAGTGTTCTAGGTGCTCTAAGGCAATATCATAATTCTCTTTTTTACAATCGATACAAGCCAACTGATAGTATGCAGCAGAGCGCCATTCATAGTTCCATGTCGCTTTATAAAATAGACTATATGCTTCATCGTCATTGTATAGGTATAGACTTGCTAATCCGCAAAAGTAATGTGCTTCGCCAGTTGAAGGATTTGGATGATAGGTCGTGATGATGTCAATAGCTTGTTCTAAATAATCCTTAGCCTTTTTGAACTTACCAGATTTTAAGGCCACTTTTCCTAAAGCAATAAAAGACTTATAACTCTTGGGGTCTCTTTTAATGGCCTCTTCCCAGTAAGGTTCAGGATACCTAGTAGGATGTCTATATTGCTCCAAGTGTTCTCCAACCAATTCTAATTCATTAGCGCTCCATATTTGATCTGGCTCTTTTGGTTCAATGGCAACTTTTCTGTTTCTCTCTTTTGAGATTTCGATGTGATGATAAGTTAACAATTCCATGCCAGATTCATTTATTACAGATAAAGAAATGGAGTACTCTTGTCCTGATTCAAAATGCTTGGTTTTATCAATCCATGGTGTTTCTGGTGTGATAGTGACGTTGTTAATAATGGTTTGATTACTTCCAATTTCTAGAAGAATTTTGAGATTTTCTAGCTTACAACTGGTAGCCACTCCTAGGTCGAGTTTATTACCTCGTTGAAGCACAAGCCTAATAGCACAATCATTGTTTGCATTTTGTACTGGTCCAAGATTTTTGTAACTCCACCAAAACTGTGAAAATGTTTTAGTTTCGTATGGCAATAGATATGAAAAATCCGGTTGATTGTCGGTATAAACCCCTGCCATCAACTCAAAATATGGCCCTCCTGTGTCGGTCAATTCTCTATCCCAAGCCTGACCAAATTCAGCATTACCCCATGTCCATTGCTTCTTTCCTGGTGCAATGTGTCTATTTGCAACATGTATGAACCCGCCCTCTTTTTTGAAATCATATCCTCCAAAAAAATTATATTGGGACTCACATACCATATAACTAGTAGGGACTGGAATGTGATCATAATTACGTAAGTCATTCTTTCCGGGTAAATTATGATAAGGGATATCATAGTAATCATTCTCGGCCAATGGGAAACTACTCATGGCACGAACAGCATGATCAGCTACATAGTGCACATCTGGCGGAAAGAAGCTTCGGTAATCTTTATGTACTTCTACTGCTACATTTGCCCACCATAAAAAAGTTTGCGTTAATGGCGTTGGGTTAAATAATCGCACTCTTAGTTCGATCAGCGAACTTTTTGCTCGTATACGGATGCCATGCATGCCTTTTAGACGGTTCATGGGGTCATACTCAGACATCCAAAAGGTTTTTGCCCCGTCTTCTTCTATTTCTATATGGGTATCTGTAGGTAAAAAAGTACCTGGTCTATGGTGTTGTGGCCAATTGAATTCAACCCCACCACTCAGCCAAGGACCTGCTAAGCCAACTAGAGCGGGCTTGATAACATCTTGACGATAAAAAAAATCATAGTTCTTGTTTGTTTTATCCTGCGCTTCGAAAATTCTACCACCAATTTCGGGTAAAACTACCAATTTAATATATTCGTTTTCAAGAATACCAGCCTGGTATATTTTATCTACCTTATGGTTGTTAACCTTATCAATAAAAGGGACAGGGTAAACTTTTCCAGAAGATCCCTGATAAATTCTTTTTTCAAAAAACAAGGGGTTTATTTCTGGTTTACCAACTTCATACGTTGGGATATTTAATTTTTCATACCGGACATTTACAGAATTTTTCATATTAATAATTCAAATATACTATTCTGATCTGATAAAAGATCTGTCTAAATAGTTCCATCTATATTGATTCCGAGTTTTCCCATAATTACAAATGATGCATCCAGACTCAGTGGAGTAGGATGCTAGACACCTTCTTTTACATTGTACAAGGTTCCTGATTCAGACAATTATTGTATTTCTAGTTCTCCTTTTAGATTTTTCATGTTGTTTATATATTCATTATCAAATCCATTTTTAGTTATTTAGCTATTTCTATTTCTTCCAAAGGGTTTCCTTTTGTTTTGTATAAATCAATCATACTCGTTTTAGCCAAGAAGGCAATTGTTTGATTAACCCTTGAGTCGCTGTCGTGATTTCAGTCATTTGTTGCTAATTGTTACACAAAGGTTTCTTTTTTTATTTTCTTTCTCTGTTCCATATCGTTATTTCACTTGATGTTCCAACCACAAAAGAATTTCCAGTATCTGAAAATCCATATCATCTATCTATTCCGTAATGAAAAACATCAATTTCAATTTTTTCATTTGTTGTTGAACTAAACACCTATCGGTGTAGCTTGCTCTTCTTACTTGCACCCACCTTATAACTTATCGTACACAGTTATTTAAACTCTTAAATAACTATAGATGAGTAATTCAAAAAAAAAGCGATGTACCGCCTAATTCAAATGTACAAAAATCAGACGTATTATCCATTACTTTACCGATGACAACAGATGTCTTTTCATCCACATGTGCATTGCATAATACCTGCCGGAGGACTTAATAAGCATGGGCAATGGAAACAGGCAAAGTCTAAAGCCGACTTCCTGTTTCCAGCTCAGTCTATGTCTGCTTTGTTTAGAGGTAAGCTTTTAGCAGCTATTCATCAATTGTTCTTAGATAAAAAACTCAATATGAGTGGCCAAATCAAAGCACAATATTGGAAGACCAAAAATAAACTCTACAATACTAATTGGGTAGCTTATGCAAAAAAGGCTT
>CALIEI010000258.1 GCA_938022165.1 uncultured Saprospiraceae bacterium
ACCTAAAATGGATCGGGCATTGAGCCCGCTTCCATTTTATGCACAGCAGAACCTTCAGGTTCAAATTTGTCCGATTGTCTAACTGATTGTATATTTAATTAACCGCAAAAGCGGTCAACGCTAATCAGGGAAGTACAGCTAAGTTGAGCCTTCGGCTCTTATCGTTCAAAAATAATCATGAATCATAAATGTAGCTTGGCACCTTCGGTACCTAGCGATGCTCCAGAAAAATTATGCCTTCTGCATCTATGGGGACTGCCTTCGGCATTTTTCGGTGCGCCTTCGGAACATATCGACACTATATGCGCACTACTAACCCAAACAAAATTTTCAACTTTCCATTCTCCACTTTCAACTAATTTTTCTCCACTTTCAACTAAATTTTTCTCAGTTTTCACCTAAAAAAGACTACTGCAAAAATGGGTTGTGTAGGCGCTCCACTCCTACCGTCGTGGCAGGACCATGACCGGAATACACTCGGGTCTCATCCGGCAAAGTCAAGAACGTGTCCTTGATGCTTTGGATAAGGGTATCAAAATGGCCGCCGGGTAAATCGGTGCGGCCAATGCTTCCTTGGAAAAGAACGTCGCCTCCGATGATGTATGCCTCCTCTTGATTGTAGAATGAAACGCTGGCCGGAGAATGACCCGGTGTGAAATGTATACTCAACTTCGTAGTCCCAAATGCAATCTCTTGGCCGGGCTCAAGGAAGACTGTCGGAGTTGGGGAAACATTTGGGTAAGGTATGCCATACATATTGGCTACCGCAGGAGAGGCTTCCAAAACAGGAAGTTCGCCTTGATGTATCTCCAAATCGAGCTGATAGGTGTCCGCCACATACTTATTGCCAAAGACGTGATCTAGATGGCAGTGGGTATTGATCAGGCGGACGGGTTTGAGCTGATTAGCCGAAATAAAGTCACTAAGGGTCTTATCTTCTTGAGGATTATTGTTGCCCGGATCTATGATGATGCATTCTTTAGAGTCATCATAGATGAGATAAGTGTTTTCTGAGAAATCATTGAAGGTGAAAACGACAACAAGTGACATATTTATTCGTTTTTAAAAGGATAGATATATTAGTTAAAGCAGAAATGTAGTTATAATTATCCATTTTGGCTGCTTAGCAGGGTAATAATACGCTAAATGCATTGTTTTTACATAAATATATTTGTAATATGTGTGTTGGTTAATTGCCTAAAATTTGATCTGCGGATCTCAAAAACTAAACCTTTTGTAATGGTATCATTAAGAATACTATTTATCTTCTGTATTTCTCTGCTATCAGCAAGTTGGTTATGTGCACAGACATCGAATGTCGAATTTGGTAAAAATAGGATTCAGCACCATGATGACTTTGACACTTGGCTCCAATATGAGACACCTAACTTCATCACTTACTGGTACGGTAAAGCACGTAATGTAGGTCAGGCGGCGGTACAATTGGCCGAATTGGATCACGACGAGATACAAGGTATACTTGAGCACCGTATCAATGACAAGATAGAGCTTATCGTATACGGGGATCTAACTGACTTAAAGCAATCCAATATTGGAAGTGAAGAAGCCTTCCTAAATAATGCTGGACAAACCAAGGTGGTAGGCAATAAGGTATTCATTTATTTTAATGGGGATCATAATCATCTGCGTAAGCAAATCAGAGAAGGCATCGCCTCTGTGTATCTAAATGCAATGTTGTTTGGATCTAATCTACAAGAGATCGTGCAAAATGCAGTGATGCTCAACTTGCCCAATTGGTTTAAAGAAGGACTAGTATCTTATATAGGCGAATCATGGAATACAGATCTTGACAATAAACTGAAAGACCTCATCATGAATGATGATTTCAGAGGATTCAGAAAAGAGGTAGAAGAGCATCCCTATTTGTTGGGACAATCTCTGTGGTTTTATATGGGTGAGAATTATGGGAAGTCTACAGTGTCCAATTTATTGTATCTGACACGAATCAATAGATCCATTGAGAGTGGATTTTTATATGTATTGGGTAATTCTTTTGACCGCACACTTAAAGAGTGGGAAAGCTTTTTTAAGAGTAGGTACTCTAGAGATGCAGTAGATAGAGATTCGATCATCGGTACTGCGCTCAACATAAAAAACAAGCGCAACACGCCTATCAGCAATGTAAAGATGAGTCCAAATGGCAGGCATCTTATCTACGTGGAAAATGAAATTGGAAAAATAAAAGTATTTCTATACGATCTAGAAGAGAATACTAGAAAACAAATATTTAAGATTGGTTTCAGAAATGCATTTCAAGCAACGGATTATAATTTTCCTTTGATCGCATGGAAACCTAATGGAGCTGAAGTTTCTATTCTTTATGAAAAAAGAGACGTGGCTTATCTATACAACTTAGATGTAGCGACCGGCCTGAATACTACCGAACCTTTGGACCCTCAATATATGCGGGTACTCAGCATGGATTATTTTAATAATTCAGAGATGGTATTTTCCGCTATCGTAAATGGATATTCTGACTTGTTTATTTATCAAACGATCAATAGACAAACGCAGCGTATCACGCAAGATTTTTATGATGACTTAGATGTACGCGTAGTCAGAACCGATAATCAACTTGGTTTGCTATTTGCCTCTAACCGACCAGATGTGCAAATCAAAAATGAAAAGCTGGACACTATTTTGCCGATTACAAACATGAACATCTTTTATTATGACCTAGAAAATAGAAGTACAGAATTAATACAGATCACCAATACACCTGGAGCGAACGAAAGACAACCAGTCGGAATAGACACTACTTACTTTTCTTACTTGAGTGATGAGATTGGTATCACTAATCGATACACTGGTAAACTTGAAGAGTATATAGCTTACTACAACCAAAGGATCATTTTTAAAGATGATACTGAAATCATCATTCCTCAAGATTCGATACTAGAAAGATTAGATTCCACATTGATAGCAGATATAAAACTAGAACCTGTCATAAAAAAGCGTGCTGTAAAAAACATCAACACCAACTTTGGTCGCAATATCGAACTGCAAGATATCGTAGGAAATCAAGCGGTGAGCATGATGGTAGTTGATGGTGAGTATAAGCTATACAATCAAGCATATGATCCCTTAAATTTTGCAAGTGCTAAGCAAACTGTATTTATTGAGCAAATAGAAAAATATGGTGGCATTTCAGGTTTCTCCAATAAAGTAATAGTAGAAGTAGAAGACACTGTACTCGCCCCACAAGAAAAAAACGACGAAGTTGAAAGTAGCATTGAGGAAGAGGAAGAAGAAATTGACATCGATAACTACTCGTTTCAAAGTGAATTTGACGACGAAGAAGAAGCGCCGATCATAGATCAAGATCAAGAAGATGGAAATATTGCTTTTGAAGAAGAACCTTCACTTTTTGCACAACAAGAAGATAAAAACCAGAAAAACAATGTTCTAAAATTTAAGTCTGCGCGTACCACAGCTTATAGAACAAAATTTAGAACCGACTTTATCACCACCAATCTTGACAATAGTCTTTTGTTTGATGGGCTCAATACTTTTTCTGGCACCGATAATACTGTCAACACACCTGCTCCTGGTATTCTATTGAAAGGAAACTTTAAAGACTTATTTGAGGATTATGAATTTGAGGGCGGTGTTCGATTGCCAACTACATTCAATGGATCAGAATTCTTTTTAACCTTTGATTCTAAAAAGAAAAAACTTGACAAACGCTTTGCAGCTTATCGAAGGGTAACTAGACAAAGAGAAAATGCTATCAATACAGGTGCCAATCCGTCTAGAACGGAATTCACGACTACGCTAGGACAATATGAAGTGAGGTATCCATTAGACATCTTTACAAGTATCCGTGGTCGATTCACTCTGCGTAATGATAGAATTTCTGAATTATCTACAGATATCCTTTCCCTAAATACTGCTAGTGTAAATCAACAAAGGGCAGGGATAAGATTAGAGTATGTATTTGACAATACCTTGGACGTATCCATTAATATTAAAAATGGAACACGCTATAAAGTGTTTGCGGAATTGGTCAGAAGATTTAGCCTAGACTTTGAGGATCAGTTTGAGTTCGATGCGGGTAATGGATTTTTAACTGTACTTGGCTTGGATGCTAGACATTATCAACGACTGGACAAGCATTCTATATTTGCGCTTAGAGCTGCAGCATCAACTTCTTTTGGCCAAGAAAAAATATTGTATTTCCTTGGTGGTACAGATAATTGGCTGTTCAATCAATTTGACAATGACATCCCAATTCCATCTGGCAATTTTGCTTATCAAACATTGGCTACGAACATCAGAGGCTTTGACCAAAATATAAGAAACGGGACTTCATATGCATTGCTCAATGCAGAATTTAGAATTCCTGTAATAAGGTATTTTTCTAGGAGAGCTATTCGCTCAAACTTTTTGAGAAATTTTCAGCTAATGGTCTTTGGAGATGTTGGAACCGCATGGCATGGCAAAACACCTTTCAGTACAGACAATCCGCTGAATATAGTTGAAATAAGTAATCCAGACAATCCAGTTATATTAAATGTGAATTTTTTCAGAGACCCTATTGTAGCGGGTTATGGATTAGGTGCTAGAGTGTTATTATTTGGATATTTCTTGCGTCTAGATTACGCTTGGGGTATTGAAACTCGTCAGATACAAGATCCAAGATTTTATTTATCCTTTGGTACAGACTTCTAGTTCACTGCTTAGCCACTACTATTAGCTTTGCATTTCCACTTTTACCTTCGGAGGAAATGTATAGATTGCTTTTATTATCAAAACAAATACCTTCTGGCTGAATAAATATTTCTTTGTTCAGCTTGCGCACGAGCTTCAATTCTTTGCTTTGTCCATCAAAGACTAGTAACACTTTACTCTTAGAAGACAGGACATACACATCTCTATTTTGCGGATGAAAAGCTATTGCAGAAGGCCCAAGGTGCAAATAGTCCAATTCAGAATTTAGGATTTTCTTGAAGTTTTCTTGGGCATATTCGACTGAGTAATTTTCTTTTAAAAAATTAGTGATATTAACTCTATCAATAATTAAGAAAGGCTCTTCTATCATCTTGTCAGTTTGCAAATCATATTGATATACTCTACGTTGATTTTTAGATTCATTGTCACCTGACTCTTTATTGCAAACATATAATGAGTTAGTCACTGAATCATAAGTTATCCCTTCTGTTTCTTGCTTCTTACTTATGAAACTTTTCTTTTTTGAAGGCTTTGATTTTAGGTTTGACTTTATTACCTCATAAATAGTTCCAGAACTTTTTACAACATAAATAAAGTCTTCTGTATTGGCAATCCCTTCATAATCTCCATCCTTGTAAAATGTATCTCTATGCACAATACTACCGTCTACCTTGTTTAACTTGTAGATAATGCCATGCTCATCCTCGATTGCCAAAAGTGCGTCTTCTTTAGCTTCATATGAGAGGCCAGAAATTTCATTTAAATCCTTGTCTAGTTCAAAAACGTTGGCAGAGTCTAAATTGTAGGGGAATATATACTTACTAGACTCTGCATCTTTCTGTATCGACTTTGATGTAGAGCAAGCGGACAAAATCAGACAAGTGCAAATCGCCAAAAAAATTTGATGCTTAAACCAGTTCATCAATTTTAATTTTAATTTCGTAGTCAGGCATCTTTGTATAAAGCGCTCTAAGGACTTTAAGAGATTCTGCTTTTTTGTTTGGATCAAATTTAGCTAAGACATAGTGCGCTCTTGCCAAATTTTTAGGGTGTTTTATATCTGGCAGTTGTTTGTAAATAGATGTTTCGGCTTCCTGAATTTGTCCACTCTGTGCCAAAATTTCTGCCTTTCTAATACCTAAAGCATGTCTATCCTCTAACTCCTCGAAAGCTTCTAAATACTGTATGGTCTTTTTAGCTTCTTCTAGTTTTCCAGTGTTGAGTAAAACATCTATTTTCCAAATACAGCCCTCTTCTTTTGAAGGGAAGTACTTTATTTTTTCAGCAAGGTTTATGCTCTTTTCAAAATTCTCCAAAGCCTTATCAAATTGCTCTCGATAAAAGTGTACTTGCCCTATGGTTAAATATGCTTTCGTTATTCCTTTTTGGTATTGAAGCTCTAAAGAATAAGATAGCTGTGATGCCAAGTGCTCCTTAGCTTTTGCAAAATCTCCTGAGGAGATTAATAATTCAGCTATCAAACCATTGATGATCGCTAGACCTCTTTTGTCTCCAAGTTCTTTACAGAGTTTTTGATCGGTTGTATATAACTCAAGCGCCTTGGAATAGTTTCCCCTTTCATGATAGATATGCCCAAGACAACCAGTGGCAATCGCTTCCATTTGCTTATTCCCTAATTCATGGCTCAGCTTATAACCGATCTCATAGTAGGGAAATGCTTCTTCTATTTTATTGAGTTCGCTATATACAATACCAATATTGGTGTTGAGTATAGCCATTCCATTTCTATCTCCACGCTTTTCGCAAAGCGCTAGTTGATCTTTTTGACAACGAATCGCTTCTTGATATAGGGATTGGTTCATATAGGTAAGGCCGAGATTACTAACAATCTGCGTCACAGTAAAAGTATCTTTAAAATCTTTTGCCAAGGAAATACTTTTTTCAAAGTAGTTTCTCGCATCATCATATTCTGCTTGTCTAAAGTAAAGATCTCCCAAGTTTCCTTGCGCCTTAAACAAACCTATATCATCATTAAAATTCGTGAATATTTCAATGGCCGACTGCAAAGCTTCCTTAGCTTCTATATAATCTCCTTTGAGTACTAACAGCTTCCCTAGTTGATTTTTAGTCCTTCCAATCAAAATTTGATTTCCAGTCTTTTCGGCGTAGGCGCTAGCCTTCCTTAGTATCTCTAAACTTTCTGTCCATTGTCCGACAAGTTCCAACACCTCCGATTCTCTCAACAGCACTTTGGCATATTCTTCGAGATCGCGTTCTGGATCTAAGTATGCTTTCATTTTAGCATAATATCGGAGGGCTTGCTTATTCTCAAAATTCTTTCTAGAGTTATCCGCAGCTTTTTTCATGTAGAACATAGCCTTAGTATGTCTTTGTGCCTCTTCAAAGTGAAAGGCTAAGTCTACATATCGTGTAGCAAGACTATCCATATAAAGATGCTCAATAGCCTCTCCAATAAGCAAATGCAATTCTCGAAGATTACTTTTGAGCTGCATATTATATACTGCTTCACGGAGTAAAGAATGCTTGAAAATATATTTAAGCTCATTGATAGCAGACCAGATTTGTCCTTTTTCTGCAGCTATAATTTGCTCTCTTAGTATTGTTGTTTTTTCCTTTGAGTCTTGAAAAACCTGATTGTCTCTCATTACTTCTGTGAGGACAGGTATTTCAAATTCTCTACCAATAACCGCTGCCGTTTTTACCGTTTCTTTTACCTGTTCTGATAAGCGATCCACTCTTGCCATCAAAATAGAGTTGATCGAACTGGACACACTAATATCCTCATCCTTAATAGACCAGATATTTTGTTCTTCTTTGAGTAATGCACTTTCTACAAGGTAAGCTAAGATTTGCTCCAAATAAAAAGGATTGCCATTAGTTGTTCGGCTTAAAAATTTCAAAAATGGAGCTTCCGCTTTTCCTTCTAATTTATTTTCTGTGTAGGCCTGAATAGATGCATCACTCAATTGATTGAGATCTATCTCTTTACATAAAAACCCTTCATCGATCAGGAAATCATTATCGATTATAATCGGCTTAGAACCATCGTCAAAATACCTAGAGGTGCACACTATTGCTATTGGAGAGCTATCTACTTTTTCTACCAGCCTTTTCAGAAAAGTCATAGTACTTTCATCAAACCAATGCAAATCTTCGAACTCGACGATCAGCTTTTCTGTTCTACTTATCGTTTTGAAAATATAAACTACTGAGTCAATGATTGCATTAAATCTAGCCTTAGCGTCTAACTCTTCCCATAACGTCTTGCGTGTATCAAAACCCAATAGCGCATTATACACTGGTTTGAATCGCATCAGTTCTTCTGCATTATAGGTATCAGATTCCGCATTAAATTCTTCTACGAAAAAATCTAAGCGAGACTCAAAATTTTCTTTGTTTTGCTGTGGAGTATGTTTGGGATTTTGATCAAAATAATCTCTTAGAAAAAAAATGATAGGATTGAATGGCTTTCTCAGTATCTGATCTGCTTGACAAGTATGCCAACGTACATTGTCATGCTTGACTACCTCCATTTCTATCTCGTGCATCAATCTGCTCTTTCCTATACCTGCTTCACCAAAGATTTTTACGAAAGTGGGTTTATTTTCTTTGACAGTATGTGTGCGAAGAAATTCAGATATGGATGTTTTTTCTTCTTCTCGCCCAATAAAGTGCCCAGAAAACTGATTTCCATTATTTGATTTTGCTTTTAAGGTGTAGGTGCTAACCGCATTCGATATTCCTTTGAAATGCACATCCCCCTTTGGTTCAAATACAAAATTTTCATCCTGTGCCACCTCCTGGGTAACAGCAACCAAGCCCCAATTGGCATAAGACATCAATCTTGCAGCTAGATTCACATGAGTACCTAAGGCTACGTATTGCTTTTTGTATTCTCCTCCCAACATTCCAGTGAAGCACATACCTGTACTAACACCAGCCTTAAAGGCTAAATTACTATCAAAAGCACCACTTGCTTGTTCTTCTTTAAGCGCTAAGGTAAACTCTAAGGCACGCTCAACATTATTTTCAAATGAAACTGGGGCACCAAAAAGAACCACTATGACACCTCCTTTATCACTAAAATCTATCTCTTTAAAATATCCTGAAAAACTTCTGCATAAAGATCGCACCTTCGAAAAGAAAGCACCAGCACTCTGACAATCATCTACTCCTTTGAATGAGATAAAAACCGAGGTCACTTCTCTATACTCGCCTTTTAGATTATAGTTTATAACATTGTTAGGAAGAAAAAATTCCACCGTTTGACTCAGATCTATTTTTTGCTTTGGCTTTGTTAAAGCCTGCACATTCATACTGTTAGGAAATTCGACGAGTTTGGAATATAGTTCTCCTTCCAAGTTTTTTAACCAAGTCACTTTCTCTGCAACCAGATTAGACTGCAGAATCACGTCTCCACCTTGTGCATGCTGCTGCGCTTTAGTAGCACTCTCGATAGCTTCACCTCTAAAATAGAATGTCTTGTTTTCCTTAGTTGAACCACAAAGTCCCCATTCTATCGTTCCATAGGACATGCCCACTTTGATAGCGATATCCTCAATATCTGAATCATCGGTATTTAAGAAGTAAGTTTGGATGTCAGATATCAGAGATAAGCAATTATGAAGATTCTCCTCATTTTGCTCTTTTTCAAAGAAGGCCAAGAATGCATCTCCTGCAAAGTAAGGGATAAAACCACCTCGTTCGTAAACATGATCTACAAGAGGCCCAAAGAGCTTATTAAGGGTGTTTGATAACTGTTCTGCGCCTAGTGTTCCCTTTGCCATCAAACGAGCTGTAAGCTTGGTAAAGCCTACAATATCAATGAATAGACAGTACCCCTCAAATGCACCAGAGGTCTTTTCTTCTGCATTCTTTTCTAGGATAAAATATGGTATGAGTTCTGTCAAGGTTTTTCTGCGTATTCTGAAATCACAATATACGGTTTATTCTAATTGCACTCTATCTTTGAGTTTAGATACTAAAGAGAATAAACTCACATTTTTGCAATCGCAGTCAATGCATACCAGGCAACGAATAGCGCAATCCAAGCTAGATAGGTCTTCTTTCCTCTTAATTTCACAATCCTAACATTTGATGCAAATGCAGCTAAAAATGCTAAAAGAGATGAAGTGAAAAGTATATAGCCATAATTCATTTGGATACCTGTTTTGTGTATATAGTAATTAAAGGTGAATACCTTAATCAAAATAGCTGCAAAGAAAATTAAGCCAGAGAGCACAGCAATTATAGGGATACTAAGTGTGGGTCTAGCCCTATCTAAATAATAAGGAATCAAAGCAGCGTTGAGCAACAATATGAACAGAAAAGCAATAGAAGAAAACCGTACTTCTATTGCATAAATCTCAAAAAGCACATTTGGCAAATCATCCTTATGGTACTCTGCCAAAAAAAGATAGGCACTGGTCAACAAAGTCAATATAGCAATGTAAAAGAACCATCTTTTCGATTCTCTTTGAGATTCAGAGTTGTCATCTAGGATATTGGATTGAAAAGACATTTTAAAATTTAGACAATTGAATTATAAATGATGAATCCTTCGGCTCCTAAGGTCGCTCAGGACAGGTTATAAATTATAAATGCTTTAGGCCTTGCGCTTTTGCAAGTCGCTTATTTAAAATTACAAATCCTATTTCGAATCAAAAACCAAGCTAGAATCTAGCACCTTGAGCCTAGTACCTTTTTAACTCCTATTGATTAAAAGGATACTCATTGATCCAATGAAAACCACGTTTAACAAGGTTTCGATCATTTGATGCTCGTTTTTTCAAAACTACATCTAAGGAGTCCGCTTCATAAATACCATATAAATGGATTCGGCTGGAGTCAATTCTTTCATAATCTAGCTCTTGCATTTCAAATTTACCGTTTAATTTTAAGCGGACTTTTTTATTCAATGTATCTGGTACAAAACTAAATCTATATTCATGACCCAAAGAAGTCTTTATCGATGCAGTACCTTTATTTTGCTGCTCAAAAGCGAGCCATTTTTCTTTATTGTTCTTAATTGACTGTTCGCCTTCAGCAGCAATCGATCTTCGATCAAATTGCTCAACATAGTAACTCCCATGAAACAATGCATTATCTTTTTTAGGTTTATATTCTTTCTTGTATTGAAACATTTTCACAAAGGAAAAACTTATAGCTCCGAATATAAGTATCCACTTTACAATGCTTACACCCTTTCGGTACTTCGCAGGAATTACTTCGGCGAAATGTAAGGCTTCTGTTTTTTGATTGGTAAAGAAAAATTTCAACAAACGAGGTGCATCGAGAGAAATCAAAAACTGACTTAACAAAACTAGATGTGTGGAAAGAATTTTCACTGGCACGTCATAGCAGTAGTTCATCATCATGACATTTAACATCACTCCAAAAGTAGTCAAAGCGCCTAATGTAGTCGTATAGCGACTAAGCAACAGTATCCCACTTACAAACTCTAGAATTCCTGTAAACACACTATAGCTTTTCGAGAATCCCATAAATGTCCACAAGAGGCCCATCGGAGAATAATCGCCTAGTTCTGTACTAAGTCGTTGCTCGCTCGGAAAACTAAACTGCATCCCAAACATTTTTGCAACTCCGTAAGCAAGCATCTGATAAGCTATATAATACCTAATCAGAACAGTTAACCAAGAAAGCAAAGTCTGATAATTATCCCTTTTGCGATCTACTAGAGCAACACCTATGGCTATCAAGAAAGATAAGATGGCGAAAAATAAAATCTGAAAATAATTATAAGTAGTATCACCACTACCATTCGAAAAAGTAGTAATAGCTGGGGTATGCCCTAGCGCATCCGCAAACCAAGGAATCACTTTTTGCCACAGCATTTCAAAATAAGAACTGAATAAAAATTGATGCGAAAAAGTAAACAAGAACACATAAGTAAAG
Source organism: uncultured Saprospiraceae bacterium (assembly GCA_938022165.1). GTDB lineage: Bacteria > Bacteroidota > Bacteroidia > Chitinophagales > Saprospiraceae > JALZVN01. Next base: position 11,590 of record CALIEI010000258.1, read on the forward strand.
AGAAATAAGAAGCTTACTTTTTGCAGGAAGGGCCAGTTTTGTTTCATCGTATTAATTTATATCATACTCTATAAATATACAATGAAAAAAATCAAATTCTCATTTAATTCTGGTATTGAAATCTAAAATCTGTTGCTCAAATTTTTCACTATCCTTAAATGCGCACAGATTCCCATCAGGGTCTAAAAACTTCGCCACCGTTCCTCAGGAATGCTCTTGATAATCCACCTTGATACTTTGTGCTTTTAATTTGTCTGCAAGTGCTTTCACATTAGGCACATTCATACGAAGACAAGTTTTATGCCTGCTTGGTTCTGAATTTTGAGGAACATTCTCGTCTTCAACTTCAACCATTAAATAGGATTGGCCAAATTCAAAACAGGTCAGATCTTCAGCTTCAAATAGCACATACAAACCAAGTAGGTCCCTATAAAAATCTACACACTTCTTGTATTCAATGGTGTACAGAATTATTCCAGTTTGATCAAAATTCATCTTGTTATGTTTGTGGAGTTGAGAATAATTAATACTCGCTCTAAGATCAGAAAGGTTTTTGATCTCAGACAAGATACCAAGATTATCCAAGAATTAAACACCTTAATATTTATTTCTTAAATGTGCAGCAAATCAAATACTTTATATTTTTTTAATCGATCCAATCTTTCCCTGAATCGAAAAAATTAGTTGAAGCTCATCACCGGCTATACTTTTCTTTATATATACTTATCTTGTGGAAGAATAGTCTAAAGCTGATTCAGCTCAAAATACTTTTGCAAACAAATATTTATGCGCAGCACTCTCTCACTCATATTTTTGAAACTAATCACTATTGTTATAGTCACTCTTTCTTATAAAGCTGCTATTGCACAAAACTACAATTGTAATGACAAAACCATTAATCGCACTCTTTACATCAGACCTGGTGGTAAAAACATTGTAGATCCAAAAACGAATAAAAACAAACGCGTTTCACTTGAGCTAACAAGTAAAGACAACAAAAGAAAAGTTACGGAGAAAAAAGAACTTAGCTATGTCACTGATCTTGATGGGAGAAAAATTTATAAACAAAAATTTATTAGTATAAGAAAAACTCTAGCTCTAGGTTTTTTTATAGGCAAAACTGACCAGCATAAATTCGCTCTATTCAATGAAAATTTAATACAAGTACTTACGCCTGAGTTTGACGAAATACATAGAATATCAACATCTGGTTCATGGTTAGCTAGAAAAGGAACGCTCTGGGCACTATATAACGACACAGGGAATCAAATAACAGATAGATTTTACGATAACATTTCAGTATTAAATGATAGCTTAATAATTGTTAGAGAAAAAGAAAATCAGATTTTGATCAATTCAAAGGGTGACATATTGAGAGAACTTGGAGATGTATGTTTCTTTTATGAAAAGAATATCTACTCAAAAACTATTTCACTAAAATCTAAAGATGAGAAAATTGGAATAGTAGGTCTTGATGGAAAATTATTTCATCCTGCTGTATATGACAAATTAAAACCTCTAGGACTTGGCAATGAAGGCTTCATAATCACAAAAGACAAAAAAAGTGGATTAATAAAATCGAATGGAGATACCCTATTCAATTTCATATATGATGAAATTCGATTGCTGAGAAACTTTGAGCAAAACAATGTTTACTATCCAATATATGTATTAAAAAAAGGAAATCAAGTTGAACTATATTTAAAAGGAAATACAACAAAGATCAATGCCGACGATATTCACTCATTAGATAGCAAGTTTTTTGGTCAACCTCGCTCAACAAGTTTTTTGAAATATATTCAAGATGGAGATTTCGGAATCTTACATCTACCTTCATGTTCAATGACTGAAGCAAAATTTGGATCAAGAATAAAACCATTTAATGATAGTTTAGTAATTGCTAGTGTTGGGAGTAAAGGTTACAATCTAGTTAATAAAAATGGAGAATTGTTTTTGAATAAATTCTACAATGAGATTACTAATCCACCTTATGCTTTTCGTGGCAACACCAAAATTGATAGTCCAATTTTGGCTAAAGTTATAAAAAACAGCTGGTCTGGTTTGGTAAATATACACGGAGATGAAATCATACCTTGTTTATATGACAAAATAACCATTTGGGACAATTTAGATGACAAATCTATTCGAGTTCAAAAAGGTGGCAAATATGGTTTATACAATGACAATTATAAACTTATTCTGCCAGTAAAATATGATGAGGTAAGAGCTTTCGAAGAAAAGCGAGCCAGAATTTCTATAGATGAAAAATGGGGATTTATAGACCTAGAGGGAAACGAAGTCATCCCACCTAAATACGACTTGGTCGAACCATTTGAAAATGGAAAATCATTAGTCACACTAAATGGTAAAGAATTCTATATTGATCATCAAGGAAATTGTATTGAAAACTGTGAATAAATAAATTAAGGTAAGCAGTAAATTCTTCCACTAGCTAAAACTAATCATCTATTCAACATACCTTTAGCAAGGGTCCCAAAGTATATCAAGCCAACACCTATAGCTATCAAGAAAGATAAGATGGCAAAAAATAAAATCTGAAAATAATTATAAGTAGTATCCCCACTACCATTCGAAAAGGTAGTGATCGCTGGAGTATGGCCTAGCACATCCGCAAACCATGGAATTACTTTTTGCCACAACAATTCAAAGTAAGAACTAAAGAAAAATTGGTGCGAAAAAGTAAACAAGAACACATAAGTAAAGAGAAATAAGAAGCTTACTTTTTGCAGGAAGGGCCAGTTTTGTTTCATTGTATTAATTTACCATGTTCTATAAAGGTACATGGAAAATCATCAATTTCTCATTTAGTCCTGTTTTTAAAATCCATAATCCGCTCTTTCAATCACAACTAATCTTAACTACAGTATCCAAGTTAGTAACCACATAACTCGCTTGAGCAGGATTTGTACTCAAATCACGATGGATGATATTTGCACTTGGTAGTTCAGGATCTACCTTGAGTTGGAGACCAACGGGAGTAGTACTTAAATCCATCTCAAATAAGCCTTTCCAAGAAGAAGCAACTAGCTTATCATCTACAAATGCAAAATCACTAGGACTTACTCTATGAAATTCATTTTGGAGGCTTGGCTCTAGAGTAAATGACAGGTCTTCCGTATTTATAACCTCCTCAAAGCGCTCTCCTTCTTTTTTGTATAGATATTTAGATGGACCATTCTCTGTCCAATAATACAAATCTTCTCCATTTGAGATTAGATTTGCTAGTAAAGAATGCCCTGGAAAAGATATTGTTTCCAGACCTATATTTTGCTCAGCAATATAGTCAGTTATAAAAACAGAACCTAAATATTCAGAGATTCTAATTTCTGCATTCCAACCGTTTGCAAAAAATAATTTATCTCCCATGACAGCTATATCTCCAAAATGATAATACTTAGTTTCTTCACTTGGCTCAATGAACAACTCTACTGTTTGATCTTCTGGATTCAACTGAAATACGCTAGCTAAAGATGAAAACAACACCTTGTCTTGGTACAAAACAATGTCTCGGCAAAAGTTTTCAGTAAGCCTAGAGAGTTCTTGCTGTTCGTTATACGAATACACTCCTTCTGAAGTACAAAGTATAGCAGTGTTGTTATAAACTAATACCTCGTTAAAGAAAAAATTACTTTGAACTTCTTCGTGTAATAAATTAGCTCCAAAATCATCCCAGATTTGAAAGCCTGATTGCCCACCATAGATCAAGTCACCATTAAATTCCTTTACAAAATTCACATAATCTAACCCCTCTGGCATGTGGGTACTATAATTATTACAGATACTTATAGGCTCATTAATAAAAAGGCTTTCTTCTACTTCCACAACAGGAGTATTGTCATCATTGCAAGAAAAAATTAAAGAAAGGAATAATATTAATGTAAAGACATCTAGCACTCGTTTCATATGATTGTTTTTGTAAAATAAAAATACAAAAAAAAGTGAAATTTCAGAAAAAAACTCTCCTAACAGGCGAGGCGAATAGCCAGAAGCCCTACAAGGACAAGGGATAGAAACGGCACCGCAGGTATAGTGGATAGCCCGGTGCCGACGCAGGATGGCATGGCCCCACATTAATTATAAATTATAAATGGTGAATTATAAATGCCTTTAGCGGCGCGTGCTTTTGCTAACCTTTAAACTAGAACTACAAAACCCAATTCATCCCAAAAACCAAAGCTATTTGCTAATTGCTAAAAGCTAATTGCTCTTAGCAGCACCCTCTTCCGCCGTACTACTCAAATACAGCTCCTCATACTGCTCATCATGAATAGCAGACGGCGCATCGATCATCATATCGCGACCTTGATTGTTCTTAGGGAATGCGATGAAGTCACGGATAGAGTGCGTACCGTTCATCACAGAACAGAGACGATCAAATCCAAAGGCAATCCCGCCGTGTGGAGGCGCACCATACTCAAAAGCACCCATCAAAAATCCAAATTGTTCTTCTGCTTCCTCGTCTGTAAATCCGAGTAATTTAAAATTCTTCTCTTGCAATGCGCGATCGTGGATACGAATAGAACCCCCACCGATCTCGACACCATTGATCACTAGATCGTAT